>NZ_JAALEH010000180.1:0-3659 GCF_011058195.1 Rhodococcus sp. 14C212
GTTCGGGGGTCTGTCTGGGCGCCCAGTCGCGCTGCTGCCTCGGCGGTGGCTGCCTCGGAGGTTCGTGTGGCGGCGGGGCCGGCCTCGGCTGCCGCGGCGGGGGTGCCGGCGGCCGGTACTGCGGTGTGGGCGCCTGCGACCAGGCCTGCTGCTGGGCGGGGGGACGTCCGTCGCGACGGATGATCTGCGGTCCCTCCGGCGACGGCGGCGGCGCCGGCCGGCCCATCGGTGCCGGACGGCGCGGCGGCGGCATCTGCGGAGGCTGATGCGGCGGCCGGGGTCGGGGCCGGGGGTCGGAATGGTCGCCGTTCACGACCTCCCAATGTACGCAGCCCGGGCTAGGGCAGCCAGGACACGTGCCCGCGCAGTGCCTGGTAGCCGACGAATGCGACGCTGTCGATCAGCGCGTGCGCCACCACCAGCGGCCACAGCTGCGACGTGCGCTGCCAGTACCGGCCGAACACCAGGCCCATGACGAGGTTGCCCAGCCCGCCGCCGAGGCCCTGGTACAGGTGATAGCTGCCGCGCAGCAGCGACGACGCGAGCAGCGACGAATTCTCCGACCAGCCGAGCTGCCGCAGCCGCGTGATCAGGTACGCGACGACGAGGACCTCCTCGGCGGCGGAGTTCGCGATCGCCCACAGCACCAGCGCCGGCAGCCGCCACCAGTAGTCCTCGAGGGTGCTCGGCGCGACGGTGAGGTTGAGGCCCGCCGCGCGCGCCACCAGGTACAGGCCGAGGCCGGGGATCCCGATGAGGGCCGCCAGCCCCACACCAGGCAGCAGGCCGCGCCGCACCTGGTCGCGGGCGAAACCGATGGTCCTCGGGCCGATGCCGCTGCGCCACAGCAGGTACACCCCGAGCGCCGCCCACGCCAGCAGCCGCACGATCCCGAGCAGCTGCCGGGCCAGGTCGATGAACTGCTGCGACGAGCGGGGAACGTTCAGCGCGACGGTCTGGTCGGACAACGGCGCCGGCGCGAGCGCCGACTCGAGCAGCGAGAGCATCGACGAGAGCCCGCTCAGGCCGAATGTGACGAGCAGGACGATGGTGATCTCGATCCACAGCGCACGACGGGCCGTCGGGTCGAGGGGCTCGGCCGGTTGGCGTGGGGGCGGGGTCAGCCAGGTGCGGATCGTCACGGTCGCGATTGTGCCGCGTCGCGGCCGGCCTCTCACATCCTGATCTTGATCGCGTCCCGACGGGAGTTGACGCCCGGTATCCAGTTGCCGACACCTCGACAGCGCACTTCGGGTGACGAGCACGGCGATACAACTCTGCCGTCGGTGTCGTGACGACGGGAACGTTCGTGGCGTGCCGCACTCGACGTGCGCTGTCCGGGGTCCCTCCGGTCGGCCGCGGTGAACACCACAGTGGCAAGAGTTCCGAAAGACGTTCGCCCCGATAATCATTCGCCTTCGAGCTCAGCGTCTATGCTGTCGCCATGTTGCTCATCGGAATCCTCGTGTTCGGCATGGTCGTCGGCGCCGCGGCCCAGTTGCTGCTGGGCAGGTCGGCGGGACGGATCGATTGGACCCTCGCCTTCGCTGCCGGGCTGGCCGGGTCCTTCGTAGGCGGGCTGCTCGTCAGTCTTCTGGCCGGCGACGGACTGTCGCTACGGCCGAGCGGGATCATCGGCTCGCTCGTGGGGGCGCTGCTCGTCACCGGTGCGGTGGGCTGGTGGCGGGCGCGTTCCGCCACGCCGAAGCCCTGACCCTCGGAGTGCGGGCGCGAAGCGGTCGATGCGGTGTGTCTTTCGGGTGGCTGGGGCAGCCCAAAGGACACACCGGCCGCGAAGCGGCCTCGTCTCACCAGAAGTCCAGCGCCTCCGCGAGCGCGGTGGACTGCGCGTGGGTGGGCCGCTGCGCGCCGTCGACGGCGTAGACGGTGGTGCCCACGGTCGCAACGACGAGGCCGTGCCGGGCGACGCCCATCGGTGGCAGCTCGGACCAGGTGCCGGTGGTCAGGTCGAACGCCTCGACGTCGGCGAGGACGCGGGTGGGTTCCTCGCCGCCGACGGCGACGATGCGGCCGTCGAGGTGGGTGACGCCGAGCCCGCCGCGGGGGGTGGGCATGTCGGGGAGCTGCGTCCAGGTGTCGGTGTCGGGGTCGTAGCGCTCGACGGTGGCGACGTTCTTGTCGGCGGCCAGGTCCCGGCCGCCGACGGCGTAGGCGTAGGTGCCGTCGGTGGTGGCGGCGAGGTGCTCGCGCGGGGTCGGCAGGTCGGCGACCGTGCTCCAGCCGCTGCCGTCGAAGACGTCGGTGGTGGCGAGGAGGGTGTCGTCGGCCTGGCCGCCGAACACGTAGATCCTGTCCCCGATGGTGACGGCGGCGCCGGCCGCACGGGCCTGCGGCATGGCCGGTAGTTCGGTCCACTGCCCGTCGCGCAGCGCGAACACCCGATCCGACGGCCGGGCGGTGAGGTCGGCGCCCTCGGGCACCCAGCCACCGAGCACCACCAGCTCGTCCGCGTACTCCACGGCCATCGCGTGGTTGAGCGGGAGGGGGAGATCGGGTCCGACCTTCCAGGTGTCGATGGCCGGGTCGTAGCCCTCCACCCGGGCGGTGGACCCGTTGTTGTCGAGTCCGCCGAACACCCAGACGGTGCCGTCGGCGACGGCGGCGGCGGTCTGCTGGCGGGCGGTGGGGGCGTCGCGCAGCTGCCGCCACGCCGGCCCGGGCTGGACGCGGCGCGGCGGGATCTGCAGCGCCTCGGTGACGGACGTCGACTCGGCATGGGTGGGTCCGGTGGCGCCGTCGATGGCGTAGACGGTGTCGCCGACCGCGCCGAGGGCCAGCCCGTGCCGCGGGGTCCGCAGGTCCGGCAGCTCGGACCACGTGCCGGTGGTCAGGTCGAACGCCTCGACGTCGGCGAGGACGCGGGTGGGTTCCTCGCCGCCGGCGGCGACGATGCGGCCGTCGATGTAGGTGGCGCCGAGCCCGCCCCGCGGGGTGGGCATGTCGGGCAGGGCGGTCCACGCGCCGGTGGTGGGGTCGAAGCGTTCGACGGTGGCGACGTTCTTGTCGGCGGACAGATCCCGGCCGCCGAGCGCGTACGCGTAGGTGCCGTCGGTCGCGGCCGCGAGGTGCTCGCGCGGGGTCGGGATGTCGGCGACCGTGGTCCAGGCGGTGCCGTCGAACACGTCGGTGGGGCGGATCAGGGTGTCGTCGGCCTGGCCGCCGAACACGTAGATCCTGTCCCCGATGGTGACGGCGGCGCCGGCGGCACGGGCCCGGGGCATCGGTGGCATCTCCACCCATTCACCGTTGCGGACGGCGAAGACCCGGTTCGATGCGGTGGCGGTGAGGTCGGGGCCGTCCGGGATCCAGCCACCGAGGACGACGGGCACGCCGTCCCACGTGACGGCCATCGCGTGGTTGAGCGGGATCGGCAGGTCGGGTCCGGCCTTCCAGGTGTCGATGGCCGGGTCGTAGCCCTCGTGGGCGGGGGAGGAGCCGGAGTCGTCCAGGCCGCCGAACACCCACACGGTGCCGTCGGCGACGGTGGCGGCGGTCTGCTGGCGGGCGGTGGGGGCGTCGCGCAGCGGTCGCCACGCGGCGGTCGGGGCGACCTCGGTGGTCTCGCCGGCCGCGGCGGTCCCGGCGTCGCCGGCCTGCCGTGTCGCCACGTAGACGGCCGTGGCCGCGACGGCGAGCAG
>NZ_JAALEH010000181.1:0-3528 GCF_011058195.1 Rhodococcus sp. 14C212
GGTGAACTCGCCCGCCCCCGACCCGGTGACCTTTCCCGCCACTCACGAAGTGTTCAACCAGGTCCCGGATCTGGTGCCCTACCAGGCGGCGGCGGACCCGGCGCTGCTCGAGGGCCTGCGCCGCGAAGGCGCGGCCTGGGCCGAGGACGAGGTCCGGGAGATCGGCGCGCTCGCCGGCGGTGTGCGCGCGCAGGACTGGGGCAGGCTCGTCAACGAGTACCCGCCCGTGCTGCGCACCCACGACCGCTACGGGCACCGCATCGACGAGGTCGAGTTCCATCCGCACTGGCACGACCTCATGACGGTGGCCGTCGAACACGGCATGCACGCCGCGCCGTGGCGCGACCCCCGGCCCGGTGCGCACGTCGCCCGGGCCGCCAAGTTCTATGTGTGGGGCCAGGCGGAGGCGGGACACATGTGCCCGATTTCCATGACCTACGCCGTGATCCCGGCGCTGCGGCACAACCCGGAACTCGCCGCGGCGTACGAGCCGCTGCTCACCGCCCCGCACTACGACTTCGGGCTACGCGAACCGTCCACCAAGCGCGGCCTGATCGCCGGCATGTCCATGACCGAGAAGCAGGGCGGATCGGACGTGCGGGCCAACACGACGACGGCGACTCCTCAGGCGGACGGCAGCTACCGCATCGTCGGGCACAAGTGGTTCACCTCCGCCCCGATGTCGGACCTGTTCCTCACCCTCGCACAGACCGCGAGTGGCGTCTCGTGCTTCCTGCTGCCGCGGGTGCTTCCCGACGGCAGCCGCAACCGCATCCGCATCCAGCGGCTCAAGGACAAGCTCGGGAACAAGTCCAACGCCTCCTCCGAGATCGAATACGAGGGCGCAACCGGCTGGCTCGTCGGTGCGGAGGGCCGCGGCGTCAACACCATCATCGAGATGGTGAACATGACGCGCCTCGACTGCGTTATCGGCTCGGCGACCGGGATGCGCGCGGCGACGCTGCGCGCGGTGCACCACGCCCGGCACCGGAAGGCGTTCGGCGCCCTGCTCGTCGACCAGCCGCTCATGCGGAACGTGCTCGCCGACCTGATCGTCGAGTCGGAGGCCGCGACGACCATGATGATGCGGCTCGCCGGCGCGACGGACCGCGCGTCGACCGATCCGCAGGAGGCGGCGCTGCGCCGTATCGCCCTCGCGGTCACCAAGTACTGGGTGTGCAAGCGCGCCCCCGCGCATGCCGCGGAGGCCCTCGAATGCCTCGGCGGCAACGGCTACGCCGAGGAATCCGGGATGCCGCGGCTGTACCGCGAGGCACCGCTCATGTCGATCTGGGAGGGCTCCGGCAACGTCGCCGCCCTCGACGCGTTGCGGGCGATGGTCAAGCAGCCCGAGACCGTGGACGCGTTCTTCGCCGAGGTGCGCCTCGCCGAGGGCGCCGACCCCCGGCTCGACGACGCGGTGGCCCGGGTCGGCAAGGAACTCGCCGACCTCGAGAACATCGAATACCGGGCCCGCCGGATCGTGGAGCTGATGGCGCTGGTGCTGCAGGGGGCACAGCTCGTGCGCCACGGGCATCCCGCCGTCGCGGACGCCTTCTGCGCCACGCGGCTGGGCGACGACTGGGGCATCGCCCTGGGGACCATGCCGACCGGCGTGGACACCGCGGCGATTCTCGCGCGTATGTGAACAGCGGCGATTCTCGCGCGTATGTGAACAGCGGCGATTCTCGCGCGCATCCGACCGGCGGCGAGCCGCAGGGCATACTGGGGTAACGACAACGATCGTCGAGCGAGCGCGGAGCCCTCATGATCAGAAGCAGCGAATGGCGGGAATGGGGGGTCCCGGTCGAGGTGGCAGTCACCGAGTGCGCCGCACTGGTGGAGGCCGAAACGCTGGTGCGGGCCGCGATCGCGGAATCCGAGGCGGCCTGCAACCCCCAGCGCGGCGACGCGGAGATCCACGAGGTCAATCTCGCCCAGGGCATCCCCGTCCAGGTCAGTCCGCGGCTGTCGGCGCTGCTGCGCTCGGCGCTCTGGGCCGCCCGGATGACCGATGGGGCGGTGAGCCCCTTGTCGGCCGACGACGCGGGAATCGACGAGGACGCCACTCCGCCCATCCATCCGCTTCCGGACTACAGCGACATCCACCTCGACGGCGAGACCGTGCTGGCCCCGTTCGGCGTCAACCTCGACATCACCGAGACGGCCAGGGCCGACACGGCCGATCGGGCCGCCGCGACCGTCGCACGCAGTCTCGAATGTGGAGTCCTGGTGCGCATGGGCGACGTGACGGCCACCGCCGGTCACAGCCCCGCCGGAGGCTGGCAGGTATCCGTCCCCGGAGCCGGCACGGTCGAACTTCCGGCGGGCAGCGCGATGGCGACGCGCGTGCGCGACGCCGAACCCGACGAGGTGGAACAGAACGGCGGGAACGACGTCGCCGGGCGGTGGGAGCAGGTGACCGTCATCGCCGGGGACGCGCTGTGGGCCGACGCCGCGGCCGCGGCCGCCCTGCGCCGCGGGGCGCCGGCGGTGCGGTGGCTCGAGCAGTACGATCTCGCCGCCCGGCTCGTGGACAGCGGCGACCGGGTGCACACGACTCGCCGCTGGTCCCGCCCGCACGCTGCCTGAGCGGCGGGGCTTGCGCCCGAATCGGTGGGCTTGCACCCGTTTCCGCAGTCGGAAACCGGCGCAAGCCCGCCACGACGGGTGCCTGCTTCAGTTCCGACGCCACCGCCGGATGGTGCGGACGAGGGTGTCGGTGGAGGTGTCGCCGGTGTCGGGGTCCGCCGCCCCGGTCAGGGCGGGGGCCAGTTGCAGGGCCTGGGTCTTGCCGAGTTCGACGCCCCACTGGTCGAACGAGTCGATGCCCCAGATCACCCCCTGGACGAACACCTGATGCTCGTACAGGGCGATCAACTGGCCCAGCGTCGCCGGGGTCAGCGCCCGGGCGAGCAGGGTGGTCGAGGGCCGGTTGCCGGGCATCACCTTGTGTGCCACCAACCCCGGGTCGGTGCCGTCGGCGGCGACCTCGGCCGCGGTCTTGCCGAACGCGAGCACCTTCGCCTGGGCGAGCATGTTCGCGAGCAGGATCTGGTGCATGCTGCCGGTCCCGTCCCGGGTGGGCAGGTCCTCGAGCGCGGTGGCGAATCCGACGAAGTCGGCCGGGATCAGCCGGGTGCCCTGGTGCAGCAACTGGAAGAACGCGTGCTGACCGTTCGTGCCCGGCTCGCCCCAGAAGATCTCCCCGGTGTCGCGGTCGACGGGACTGCCGGCGCGCCGCACCGACTTGCCGTTCGACTCCATGGTCAGCTGCTGCAGATACGCCGGCAGCCGCGCCAGGTCCTGACTGTAGGGCAGCACCGCCCGCGTCTGCGCCCCCAGCACCGACGCGTACCACACCCCCAGCAGCCCGAGCAGCACCGGCGCGTTCGCCTCGAGCGGCGCGGTGGCAAAGTGCTCGTCGACGGTGTGCATCCCGGCGAGGAACTCGGCGAACCGGGCCGGGCCGATCGCGCACATCACCGACAGGCCGATCGCCGAACCCACCGAGTACCGCCCGCCCAC
>NZ_JAALEH010000182.1:0-3505 GCF_011058195.1 Rhodococcus sp. 14C212
ACCCGGGCAGGCCCGCCCCGATCTCGAGATCTTCCTCGACTACGCGCACCGGATCGGGTTGCAGGACAAGGACGGGCAACCACTGGTCAGGTGGTCCACGCCGGAGGAGGCGTTCGAGGGGTGGAAGCGGTGCACGGCGGGGCGGCCGTGCGACTACACCGGGCTGTCGTACGACAAGCTCCGCGGTGGCAGCGGCATCCAATGGCCCTGCAACGACGAGCACCCCGACGGCACCGAACGCCTCTACATCGACGGGAAGTTCTGGAGCGCACCGGACTACTGCGAGAGCTACGGCCGCGACATGGTCACCGGCGCCCCGCTCGAGCCGACCGAGTACCAGGCGATGAATCCGTTCGGCAAGGCGGTGATCAAGGCGGGCGAATACCTGCCTCCGCACGAGGTGGTCTCCGAGGAGTTCCCCTACCTGCTCACCACCGGCCGGACGCTGTACCACTTCCACACCCGCACCAAGACCGGGCGCGCACCCCAGTTGCAGCACGCGGCACCGGAGGTATGGGTGGAGATGTCCGCCTCCGACGCCCAGCGGCACGGGTGGGGGGAGGGCGACCTGCTGCGCATCACCACCCCGCGGGGCCGGGTGGAGGCGCGGCTGCGGATCAGCGGCATCCGTCCCGGCGTGCTGTTCCTGCCGTTCCACTACGGCTACTGGGACACCCCCGGCGGGCACGAGCCGGGCAGTGCCGAGGGCCGGGCCGCCAACGAACTGACCGTCACCGACTGGGATCCGGCCTCCAAGCAGCCGCTGTTCAAGACCGGCGCCGCCCGTGCCGAGCGCCTCCTGGCCGGCGACGGCACGCCGTCCGCCGCGCCGACGACCACCGCGTCGCAACCCGTGGCCGCAGGCATTCCGGAGACCGTGGGCGGTTCCGCGGCCACCGCGACCGAGACGGTCGTCGACACGGACGGAGGCGCATCGTGAACAAGGTGGGTCCGGCGATCCGGGAACTGCATCGCGCCGAGAACGACCTCGCCGGGGAACTGCTGCAGGTCTCGGACCGGCAGAAGGCCGATCATGAGATCTTCTACCTGGGACGTGATCTCGCACGCTGGTCCCAGCAGCACGTGCGCGAACTCGCTCGGGTCGGGCGGGACTACGGGCTCGACCTCGACGCCGAGCCCGAGCAGGACCATGCGATCCTGGCGCGACTGCGGCAGAAGGGCAGCGAACTGCTCGGCCGGCACCACGAGCCCGGTCTGCTCCTGCTGCACGACCTGCGCGAGATCCACCGGATGGCGGCCGGGGTCTCGCTGGACTGGGAGATCCTGGCCCAGACCGCGCAAGCCCTGCAGGACCGGGAACTGCTCGCCACGGCCGAGCGCTGCCATCCGCAGACGCTGCGCCAGTTGCGTTGGGCCAACGCGAAGCTCAAGGAGAGTGCCGCTCAGATCATGGTCACGGGCTGAGCTTCGCGATCGGTGGCCGGATTCGAGGCTTCCTCTGCCCTGCGCTGGGCATGATCGGTGCCGAGAGGATTGACGGTGCCGGTCTCCGGGCAACTCTGCACACATGATTCTCGACATCGTTCTCACCACGGTGGGGGTGCTGGGGGCCGGTGTGGCGGCGTTGTCGGCGAAGATGCGCCGTCTTCCGCTGTCCGAGCCTCTGCTCGGGCTGGCAGCGGGTGTGCTGCTCGGGCCGTACGTGCTCGATGTGCTGCCCCTGCCGCCCTTGACGGCCGAGCAAGGGCTGTTGCACGAGACGAGCCGGATCCTGCTGGCGATCTCGGTGATGGCGGTGGCGCTGCGGTATCCGATCACCGAGGTGCGCCGGCAATGGCGGCCGGTCGCGGTATTGCTGGCCGTGGCGATGCCGGGGATGGCGGCGGTCACCGCAGGGTTCGGGTGGGCGTTGCTGTCCGTGCCGGTGGCTACGGCTGTGTTGCTGGGCGCGGCCCTGTGCCCGACCGATCCGGTCCTCGCCTCGAACGTCGTGACCGGGGAGGCCGCCGAGAAGGATCTGCCCGCCCGGAACCGGCAGATCCTTTCGCTCGAGTCCGGAGCGAACGACGGTTTGGCGTTGCCACTGGTGCTGGGGGAGAGGTACGGGGCCACGGATACGGCGCCCGCACTGTTCTTCACCGTGGTACTCGCGTTGGGCATTCTGGGCGTGGCCGGGTTGATCCACGTCGACGCGGTGTCGGCGCTGTTCTCTCTGACCCTCGAGGCCGAGCGGATGGGCGCGGACGAGACGGTGCTCGCCGCGGGATCGCTGGTGCCGGCGGCGAGCACGGTGGTTTTCGGCGTCACGGCGGTGGCCGGCCGAGTGCTGTACCGGCGTGCCACGGTTTCGGCGGCGCGGTCCCCCGACCGGCACCGGTGAGTGCCGGTCGATTCCGAGTGCGATTGCCGGGGCGCTCCCGGGGTATACGCGGAAGATGTGGTTCGGGGCGTGGTCGGAGTTGGTGCGGGTGCTGTTGGTGGGCTCGGCGGCGTACGTCGCCCTGGTGGTCGTGCTGCGGGTGTCCGGCAAACGGACCTTGGCCAAGCTCAACGCGTTCGACCTGGTGGTCACCGTCGCCCTGGGCTCGACCCTGGCGACGATCCTGCTCAGCTCGGACGTGTCCTGGGCCGAGGGGACCGTGGCATTGATTCTGCTGGCCGCCCTGCAGTACCTGGCCGCGATGGTGTCGTCCCGCTGGCCCCGAGGCCGCACCGTCCTCACCGCCCGGCCCACCGTCCTCGTCGAGCACGGCACCGTGCTCGAGGCGGCGCTGCGCCAGCAGCGAGTCAGCCCCGCCGAGGTCCGTCAGGCGATCCGCGCCTCCGGCGCCGGCGACCTCAGCCGGGTTGCGGCCGTGGTGCTCGAGACCGACGGCAGCCTCAGCGTCATCGGTCGCGAGCAGTTCGGCGACGGGTCGGCACTGCAGGATGTGACCCGCCCCGGCCAGCACGCTCGGCCCCGGGGATCCACGATCGCCGACGGCACCGAGTGAGCCTGCGATGCCCCACGACGACACCGGGAGCCGAGCGAGACGGGGACCGGTCTCCGCCGTGCTGAAGCGTCGGCAGGTGCTCGTCGAGGCGGTGCGCTCGCGGCTGTGGCCCGTCCCGGCGGCCGCGGTGCTGCTGGCCGTGCTGGCCGGCATCGGCCTGCCCGAGCTCGACGCCGCCGTCGATGCCCGGCTGCCACCGTCGGTGGCGGGATACCTGTTCGGGGGCGGTGCCGACGCGGCCCGCGAGGTACTGAGCGCGATCGCCGCCTCGTTGATCACCGTCACGTCGCTGACGTTCTCGCTGACGCTGGTGACCCTGCAGCTGGCCAGCAGCCAGTACTCCCCGCGGTTGCTGCGCACCTTCGCCGCCGACCGTGTCGTCCAACGCACCCTGGCGCTGTTCCTGGCGACGTTCACCTACGCACTGACCGTGCTGCGCACCGTCCGCAGCGACACCGACGACGCCGACGGCACCGCGTTCGTCCCGCAGATGGCGATGACGACGGCCTACCTGCTGACGGTGGCCAGCGTCCTCGCGCTGGTGCTGTTCC
>NZ_JAALEH010000183.1:0-3310 GCF_011058195.1 Rhodococcus sp. 14C212
CCCCCACCCCGCCCCGCAAACACCGGGGCCGGCAACGCCCGCCGATCCAGCTTGCCGTGTACGGTCAGTGGCAACTCGGCCAGCTGAACCAGGGCGGCTGGCACCATGTAGTCGGGCAGGCGCTCGGCGACACGGCGGCGGATGTCGTCGAGAATCCCACTCGCCTCGACGTCGCCGGTCGAGTCGCCGATCGAACTCTGTTCCCGATCGAGCACCACGTATCCGATCAGTTGCTTCGTGTCCGCGACGTGGTGGACGCCGGTGGTGGCGTCGCGGGCGATCACAGCGGCCTGGGCGACGGCCGGGTGCGAGGTGAGGACCGCCTCGATTTCTCCCGGTTCGATGCGGAACCCGCGGATCTTGACCTGTGTGTCGACGCGGCCGACGAAGTCGAGCTGCCCGTCGGCGGTCCAGGTCACGAGGTCGCCCGACCGGTACATCCTCAGCCCCGGTGCGCCGAATGGGCAGGCGACGAACCGGGACGCCGTCAGTCCCGGCCGCCCACGGTAACCGCGGCCGACGCCGGCGCCGGCGATGTACAGTTCGCCGGGCACACCGACGGGGACCGGCCGCAGACCGGCGTCGAGCACGAACACCCGCGCCCCCCGGAGGGGGACGCCGATCGGCACCGAGCTCCGGGCCGGCGGGAGGGTCGTGGGAACCGGATACATGGTCGTGGCGACCGTTGTCTCGGTCGGCCCGTAGGAGTTGACCACCAGGGTGCCGGGGTGGGCGGCGTAGAACCGCTCGACCACGCCCGCGGAGAGCACGTCCCCGCCCGCGACCACCTGGTCGACCCCGTCCCAGATCTGCGACGGGGTGACGGCCGGATCGCTGAGCAGGTGGAACATCGGCGTCACCAAGAACAGGGCGGTGACGCGATGCTCGGTGACGGTAGGTGCAAGCTTCGCGGGATCCGCCGATCCGGGCGGGGCGATAACCAGTTCGGTGCCGCCGAGCACGGCGGGCCAGATCTCGTACGTGGCGGAGTCGAACCCCGGCGAGGAGGTCAGCGCCATCCGTTCCCGCGGCCGATCCTCGGGCCAGCCGTGCAGCACGAGATTGATCAGATTGCGGTGGCAGATCGCCGCTCCCTTCGGCGTCCCCGTCGATCCGGAGGTGTAGAGCAGATACGCCAGGTTGCCGGGCCGCAGCGGAGTGTGCCGCTCCGCATCGGTAACGGGACCGTCGGTGACAGGGCCGCCCCCAGGACCGGTGCCCGTGTCGACGGGGGCACCGGTCGCATCCAGGATGAGCAGGGGCACGTCCCCGACCGGCAGGTGCGCGGCGGCGTCGGCATCGGTCAGGACCATTCGCGGAGCGGCGTCGGCGACGATGAATGCGGTTCGCTCGCTGGGGTATTTCGGGTCGATCGGCAGGTATCCACCTCCGGCCGTCAGCACCGCGAGCAAGCCGACGAGCAACGCCGGCGAGCGATCGAGCGCGACCGCAACCACGGTCTCCGGGCCCACCCCCCGGGCCATCAGCTCACGGGCCAACCGGTTCGCCCGCACCCCGAGCTGCCGATAGGTCCACCGCTCGGCACCGAACGTCAGGGCCACCTCGTCCGGTGCCGCGGCCACATGCTCGCCGAACAGCGCCGGTACGGTCGTCTCCGGAACGGGCACCGTCCCGCCGCTCCAGTCCTGCAGAATCCGCCGGTACTCGCCCGGTTCCATCAAATCGATCAGCTCGATCCGCAGCTGCGGGTTCGCGACGACGGCCTCGAGGACACGCACGAAACGGGCCGCGATCTGCTCGACGGTGCCCGGGTCGAACAGGTCGCTCGCATACTCGATGGTTCCGTATATCCCCCCGGGGACCTTCTCGGCGGTGGCGGGCTGCTCGAACAGATTGAAGGACAGGTCGAAGCGTGCGACGCCGGTCGGTGTCGGCTCCACTGTCAGATGCAGTCCGGGAAGGTCGATTTCCGGCATCGGATTGTTCTGCACCGCCAGCACCACCTGGAACAGGGGGTGGTAGGCGGTCGAGCGGTCGGGATTGAGCAACTCCACGAGGCGTTCGAACGGCGCGTCCTGATTCTCATACGCGCCCAATGCCTTTCGCCGAACCTGGTCGAGGAGCTCGACGAATCGCGGATTGCCGGACAGGTCGGCCCGTAACACCCACGAGTTGACGAAGAACCCCACCAGATCCGTGAGCGCATCGTCCATCCGGCCCGCGACGGGACTGCCCATCGAGAGATCGTCCCCGGCACCGAGCTTGTGCAGCAGCACGGCGAGCGCCGACTGCATCACCATCGACACCGTCGCTCCTCGCGACCGGGCCAGTTCGTCGATCGCCGTCCTCACCGCGGGCTCGACCGCGAACTCGACCAGCCCTCCCCGGAACGACTGGACCGGTGGGCGCGGACGATCCGTCGGCAGGCGCAGCTGCTGCGGCGCCCCCGCCAGCTCGGTCCGCCAGTACGCGAACTGGCACGCCAGCACGCTGTTCGGATCGCTCTCGTCGCCGAGCACATCGCGTTGCCACAGCGTGTAGTCGGCATACTGCACCGGCAGGGGATCCCATCCCGGCCGTGTCCCGGTCGAGCGTGCCGCGTACGCGGTCGTCATGTCCCGTACGAGGGGCATCATCGACGCGCCGTCTCCGGCGATGTGGTGGAGCACCACCACGAGCATGTGTTCGTCGGGGCGGATGCGCAGCAGGGTGGCTCGCACCGGGAGTTCCGCCGACAGGTCGAACGGATGGGCGGCGGCCGCGACCACCGCCCCGGCCACTCGGCCGGGTTCGCTGTCGAGCACCGGGAGCGACAGCGACACCTCGTCGGCCGGCAGAATCAGCTGGGACGGCTCGCCGTCGACCTCCGCGAACACGGTGCGCAGGCTTTCGTGCCGGGCGACCACGTCTCCGAACGCCGCCTCCACGGCCGCGATGTTCAGCTCACCGACGAGCCGAGCCACCAGGGGGATGTTGTACGTCGCCGACGGGCCCTCGAACCGGTGGAGGAACCACAGCCGACGCTGCGCGTACGACAGCGGGATCCGCTCAGGGCGCTCCTGCAGTACCAGCGGTGGCCGGATCACGCCTCCTTCCGCCAGTCGCGGCGCCATCTGCGCCACCGCCGGAGCGTCGAAGACCACCCGGATCGGCAGTTCCGCGCCGAGCACCGACCGGATCCGGGAGACCAACCGTGTCGCGAGGAGAGAGTGCCCGCCCAGATCGAAGAAGCTGTCGTCGATCCCGACGTCGTCGACCCCGACGCCCAGCACTTCGGCGAACAGGCCGACGAGGGTGCGTTCGAGCCCGGTGCGCGGAGCCGTGTACGCCGCACCGCCGTACACCGGAG
>NZ_JAALEH010000184.1:0-3225 GCF_011058195.1 Rhodococcus sp. 14C212
GACAATCACGAGTTGCAGAATACGCGAACCCATGACGTCCAACATCTTTGGACGCTGTAACACGTCCATGCCGGTCGCTCGCGAGCCTGCTGAACTGCGGCTCTGTTCCCCCGACCGGTGCGCCCCGAATCGTCACTGGGTCTGATTCCGCATCGTCGAGGGGAGCGTACTTGCTGCCCACGGCCCTCATCTGCCCCCTTCTGACCTGGGGACCTTGACTCTGATTCGCGTTGTATGCGAATCTTTCGCGGATCATGCGAGGAGGTCTCCGTGAGGCGTTCGGATCGGCGTGGGCCGGGGGATGCTTCGCTCCACCTTGCCGACGGTGTGGCACTGCTACGGCCCGAGGAGCAATTCTTCCAGGCCATGCTCGACGGATGGCGGAACCAGCAACTCAGTCGCAATCTCGGCTTCGGTACCGTCAACTCGCGAGAGGCGATCGTTCGCCGCTTTCACGCTTTTGCAGGCGTCGAGCCGTGGGAATGGTCCGCTGCCGATGTCGACGATTTCTTCACGGAGCTCCGGGCAATTCACGGTTTGGCCCAGAGCACGATCCTGGGCTATCAACTGGCGCTCCGGACATTCCTGGTGTACCTCGTTGATCCGGCATACGGATGGTCCGAGGCATGCCAGGAACGATTCGGGACCCACCCGACCCAGGTCTGCCACGAATGGAATACGGCCCGCCACACCCAGGACGCGATTGCTCAGCCGAAGAAGCGGGCGCTGACATGGAACGAGGTTCAGGATCTTTTCGACCATGCGGACAACCGGGTCGAACGTATCCTGTCCGAAGGAAGGAAAGGGGCCGTCGCGGCCCTGCGGGACGCGGTGTTGCTCAAGGTTGCTTATGCTTGGGGGCTTCGCAGAAACGAAGTTCGTATGCTCGATACCATCGACTTCGGGTTCAACCCGAAAGCTCCCGCATTTGGTCGATACGGCGTTCTGTACGTGCGTTATGGGAAGGCGATGAAGGGCGCCCCACCCAAGCGTCGAAGTGTGCTCACCGTCCCTGAGATGGATTGGGCAGTCGAGAGCCTTGTCCAATGGATTGACGATGTCAGGCCTCAGGTATCCGGCGAGGACAACCCCGCTCTATGGTGCACAGAACGCAGTAGCCGGATCGCGCTGGGTTCGGTGTCCAACAAATTCAACCAGTTCCGGAAAGAACTCGGCCTCGCGTCGGGCGTCGACTTTCATTCCCTCCGCAGGTCCTATGTGAGCCATCTTATCGAATACGGCTATGAGGCGCGCTTTGTCCAGGAGCAAGTCGGGCACGAACATGCAAGCACGACGTCGATATACACGGATGTATCATCGGACTATCGCAAACGTGTTGTTCAGAACGCCTTCGAGCGAATTGCGGGGAGAGCAGTGCGACAGGGCCTGGCCGGGAAGGGGGGACCGTGAAGCGACGAGTTGAATACTCATGGCGCCTCCGGGAAATCATGGCGGTGAGAGGCCTGAACAATATCTCGGACCTCATACCGCTGTTGATCGAGCGCGGAATCGACCTCTCCCCGTCTCAAATATATCGAATGCTCGGCCAGCGCCCGGATCGAATTTCTCTAGCGCTGCTGGGCGCAATATGCGATGCGCTCGACTGCTCGGTCGAGGATCTGTGTCAGTTCCGAATCGAAGCGGCCCCGAGTCGCAGGACCAGGGCAGTCGGCAGCAGGAGCGTAGTGGACCTGAACAGCACTATCAGGCCGAAGCGGGCGCGCATCCGTCCAGCGGAGTAGGTATGCCGGCGACAATATGCACCCGGTGCGATCGTCATGTGCGCGACTACTGGCGGTGGCCGGAGGGCGTCGTGTGCAGCCGGTGCTACCACCGTGCAGTAGGGCGACGTGGAATTTGCCCGGGATGCTCCCTGGATCGTCTACTTCCGGGACTGGACCCGGATGGCCGACCGATCTGCACGGATTGCGCAGAAATACCTCGGAGCTTCTACTGCATCCGATGCGAGCACGAGGACCATCTCTTTCGCCAACAGATGTGCGTTCGCTGTTGTTTGAAAGAGGATCTGAAGATTCTCCTGGACGACGGGTCCGGGATTCCGCGCCAGGAACTCACCCCCTTCTACGACGCGATCACCCAGCAGCCACGTCCCATGAGCGCGATAATCTGGCTCCGGAATGAACACGTGAGCCAGCTTCTCCGCAGCCTGGCTCACGGCGAGTTGCCGATCGAGCACAAGACATTCGAGAGCTACGACAAATACTCGAAGATCAAGCACCTACACCAGCTCTTGATGAAACTGGGGGTCCTTGAATACAAGGACCCGAATCTGCAAATTTTCATTCGGTGGCTCGACCGAAAGATGGATTCGTGCGATCTGAATGACGAGCACATCAAAGTTGTCCGGCAGTATGTCAGGTGGCATCACCTGAGAAGGCTGCGAGAGCTCTCCGACAGGAAAATCCTGAAAGAGGGCCATGTCGGAACCTCGAGACAGGACACGACCGTCGCTATCAACTTCCTGAGCTGGCTCGAGGGGAAGTCGCTCTCACTGAGCCAATGCCGCCAGGCCCATGTCGACGAGTGGTTCGCCACAGGCAATACGACGCGATCACGTGTGAGAAGTTTCGCAAAATGGGCGGTTCGTAACCGCTATATTCCTCAGGTCGATCTTCCAGGCCGGGTCACACGTCGACTGCCTGATATCGATCAGGGCAAGCGACTGACCCTCCTCGCAGACATGCTCGATAACGAGGGGATACCACTGAACTGTCGTGCTGCCGCCATTCTCTTCCTCCTTTACGGTCAGCCGGCAACTCGGTTGGTTCATCTCACGATCAACGACATCACAACGAACGACGACGTGACCGAAATACTTCTCGGTGACCATCCCGTACCGATTCCGAACCCATTTGACGAAATAATTCGTCGATATGTGCGGTCAAGGCCGAATATCAACACTGCCGGCAACGCCGACTCGCCTTACTTGTTCGTTGGAACCCGTCCTGATCAACCGATTACTGCCAACTATCTGATGACACTGCTGCGAGAGTCCGGAGTTGAGTTGCGGGCGATGAAAGCGGCGACACTACGCGAGCTGGTTCAGGAGATGCCGCCGACGGTCGCGGCTCGAGCACTCGGATTCAAGACGGCTTCGTTGGAGACACACGCGGCTCAAGCCGGCATGACATGGGCTTCCTATCCGGCGCTCCGCCGTGCTGAGCGGAAGAATCCATGATCTTCGAACACGTGATCACGCCGGTA
>NZ_JAALEH010000185.1:0-3223 GCF_011058195.1 Rhodococcus sp. 14C212
GCTCCCCCCGGCGCTTCGCGCCGGGGAACGGGGCGGGTCGCTGCGCTCCCCGCCAGGGAGCCGCTGCGCGGCTCGATGGCGGTCCAGCTGCGTTGCCGTCGCCCGCGTCGCTGCGCTCCGCTTGAGATCGAACATAGTTGTTCCCCAACATTTTTGGTTTCAAACTTGAGAACGGCATCAGCAAGCACCGGAAGCCTGGGACGCGCTGCGCGCGTCGCGCCCGCCCCCGTCGCACTGCTCTCGACCCGGTCCGACGTCATGCACCTATCGTACCCGCACTACCATACCGAGCACCAGACGGGACACGGCATCCATAGGAACGAAATTTGATACCCACCAATATAATACGAAGCAACAGTAATTCACTGTGTGCAAACTAACCAGAATGCCGCTCTGAACAATGTAATTCCGACAATTGATGCAGCACATCATAATTCGCAGAACCGCGCAAAACCGGCACCGAAACGGCGCGAGGCACCCCCGCGGAACCGCCGCAGCACACGTCGCCGCAGCACACGTCGCCGGCGCACACGCCGGCTCCAGACCGGGACGTGTCATATCAGCACGGCACCGTCGAACCCCACCCATCCTCACGAAGCCAGCCTGTATCGGCCGGCCCCCAGCCCGGAGGACGGCATGCGTTCGACGAGACCTTCCACCTGGAAATCGGTGTGCATCCAGCGACGCACGTCGGGGCACGAGTACCACCGCCGCCCTTCCTTCAGGACGGACTCGGGAACGGAATCGGCACGGGGCGATACGCAAGGCCATAGTCATCGACCGTATGCCCTCCGACCGGCCCGAACGGGAGGACGGGTCAGAGGCTGCCGGGGAGGTCGAGGACCACGATCCCGGTCTCGGTCTCCAGTGCGTCCCACAGGTCCGGGCGCTCGAGCAGATTCTCGGTGCCCAGCACCGTGAAGTCGGTGGGCTCGTCGTCGGTGCTGGTCCGGTCCCCGCCGGCCGCGAACACCGCGATGCACGCGTCGACGTGCTGCAGATCGTGGCGCGCCCAATACCTGATTCCGTCGAAACCCGCGTCATGTAACGCTTGTGCCCACTGCTGGGTCAGTGGATAGTCGGTGGTGGTGAACAGTTCGGACGTCACTCCGAACCGGATCGCCCGGTTGCACGTCGCATCGGCGAGACGCAGATCCTTCCCGACGGCCAACGTCGAGATGTCCCGGCCGGCGAGTTCCGGGCGCGGGATGACCTCGATGCCGCTCCACGCTTCGAGCAAGGTCAGAAGCGCTGTTTCGGCGGTGTAGCAGGTTCCCACGGATTCGGTGAGATCGAAGCGTCCACCGCCGGTGTTGCTGAACCACCAGGGGCCCCGGTGTGCGGTGTGGCTGCGGTAGATCGTGGTGTGGGCGGCGAGGACGGTCTCAGGGAACCGTCCCCGGAGCTGATCCGGGGACGGCGGCGACTGAAGATGTTGTTGTGTGCGACGGAAATTCACGAAGCGAGCCGCTCCGATGCCTGCCGTGCGAGCTTCTCGACCTCCGCGACGTCACCATCGAGCAGACCCTGCCGCGGGGTACGGCCGCCGAGCTCGGGCTGAGTGCTCGACATCCACGAGGCGATCGTCCACTGGTCCACGTCGGTGTGAGCCCAGGCGGCCAGGACGTTCTTGATCCCGGGCATCGGCCGGTAACCGAGATCGGTCTCGGTAAATCCGCCCGACCAGTAGCCCGCGGTGCCGTCCTCGGCGGTCAAGCGCAACACGCGGCGGTCCCCGACGGCCTGACTGAGAGCCTGCTTCGACCAGCCGGTCACCTCGAGGGTCTGACTGTGGGTCAGGATCGCGCCGATGTGCTTTTCCCAGACTCGGCGCGCCTTCAGGCCGGACAACACGTTTCGCACCCGGTCGGCCACGTACCGTGCGTCGTCGTCGTCGAGCGGCTCCGAGGCCATCCCGCTGGCGTCCAGCTGGTCGTCGACGACCTTCTTCAGTGGAGTGCTCATACCTTGATAGTCCACGGTCAAGCAGGTCAAGTCAAGCAGGTCAACCGTGGGTGCAGTGTCCAGCTCCACACACCAGGAACGATCAACACTCCGACGGGAACACCAAGGCCCGACTCCCCTGAGCACACCCGACCACGCGAGTGACCCGGCCGGTCGACGGCCACGCACCGGACCCGGTGTTCGGCCGGCGCCCGGCCACCGGATCCGATCCCGACATCGGACGGTTGGTCACAGCGGTCGATGCCCCGCGTCGGCACACAGCTCGGGCAGCACGGTGCCGACACAGTCCAAACACCCCGCCACCGAGGGGGACCACCAGGCCGAGGAACGCTCCGGAGAATACGGCGAACAGCTCCCGAGCACCTCCTCGGGAACTGCCTCCGACCCGGTATCGCCCCCCGCACACCGAACAACACCGATCAGCCGATGAGGTCACAGCACACCAAAGGTCCACCCCGCCACGAAGAAACCGATCCACGGGTTCGGAATGTCCCAAGGTCGCCTTCTCCCGCACCCTCCCCGAGGCCCACTGGAACAACCCCTGATCCGCGAGAACGCCGTCGAAGAAATCCGCAGACTCAAAGCCACAGGCGACGGCGCCCTGGAGGTCGGCGGCACGGGCCTGGCGGCCTCACCGATCCCCCACGGGCTCATCGACGAATACCACCTGTACCTCTCCCCGATCGTGCCCGGCGGCGGCCCCCACCGGTCCGACCGGAACGGCCACACAAGCCACCCGCAGGGAATGCATGCCGCCGCAGGCTCGCTCGGGCACCTGAACCCGCCTACCCGACGCGGCCGCCTTCACAACCCGGACGGCCCTACGGTGCAGATCGCTCCGCGCGCGTTCCATCACACCCTCGGTACAATGCGGCCGGTACGTCCAGGCCCGGACGAGGCCGTCGTCATAGTCATCGACATACTCCCCCGCCCCCGCACCGTGGTGTGCCAGCCGACCCTGACGCTGCCCGGGCCCGTCAGAACACCGGCTCCCACCTGCTCGACAAGCCCCCTCAGCCAACGCGTACAAGTCAGACCAGCCTGACGCCCCGCCGAAGCGCTGACATCGACCGTCTACGCGGCTGTCGACGGCCGCCGCCTCACCGACCGCATCCAGCCGGGCGGCGCGCACGATCACCTGACCCACCCGCTGCTCGACTACCGCGTGCCGCGGAAACGCATGCCGCAGACCCCCGTACCACCACATCGATCCCGGCCCCCACCTCGGGGGAGGACACCGGCAACCGCTCCACCACCC
>NZ_JAALEH010000186.1:0-3223 GCF_011058195.1 Rhodococcus sp. 14C212
GGCGGTGCCGGTGCTCGAGGAGTTGCCCGGTGGGGGCGTCGGGGAGGTGCCGTCGACGCCGATCGTGCGGTGGCTGCTCGAGCAGGGGGGATGTTTCCCGCGGTTCTGTCAGTCGGTGCTGCTGTCTCTGCCGATCGGCGTCGAGCGGGAGCATCTGTTGGCTGCGGTGCAGGCCGTCGTCGAGACGCACGACATGCTGCGGGCCCGGTTGCATCGGGTCGGAGACGACGAATGGCGTCTCCAGGTGCTGCCCGCGGATGCGGTGCGGGCACGGTCCTTACTGGTTCGGGTCCCGGTCGCGGCGGTGACGGGCCCGGAGTTCGTCGGTGCTGCGGCGGTGGCGCTCGAGGCCGCGGCGGGCCGGCTCGATCCCCAGGCGGGAGTGGTGGCGCAGGTGGTGTGGTTCGATGCCGGGGCGGGACGACCGGGTCGGTTGCTGGTGGTGGCGCATCATCTGGTGGTCGACGGGGTGTCGTGGCGGATCCTGGTGCCGGATCTGGCTGCCGCGTGGGCACGGGCAGCGGCCGGGCGGCCGGTGGAGCTCGAGCCGGTGGGGACGTCGATGCGCCGGTGGGCGCACGGGCTGGTCGAGGCGTCGCGTGCCGAGGCGCGGGTGGGGGAGCTGGAACTGTGGCGGACGGTGCTGTCGGGTGAGGATCCGGTGCTCGGATCGCGGCCGCTGGATCCGGCGATCGACGTCGGCGCCACGGTCGAGACCGTCACCGTCGAGGTGCCCGCCGGGGTCACCGACCCGCTCCTGACCGCATTGCCTGCGGCCTTCCACGGTGGGGTGAACGACGGGCTGCTGGCCGGTCTCGCTCTGGCGGTGACCGCATGGCGACGCGAGCGTGGGTCGGCCTCCGAGGCGGTGTCGGTAGGGGTGGAAGGGCACGGCCGGGAGGAGCAGGTGGTGCCGGGGGCGGATCTGTCGCGCACGGTGGGCTGGTTCACCAGTGTGTTCCCGGTGCGTCTGGACCTGGCGGGAATCGATCTCGACGAGGCGCTGGACGGTGGTGTCGCGGCCGGCGCGGCGATCAAGGCGGTCAAGGAGCAGTTGCGTGCTGTGCCCGATCACGGGATCGGCTACGGGATGTTGCGTTATCTCAACGACGAGACGCGGGTGATGCTCGGGTCCAGGCCGGGGCCGCAGATCGGATTCAACTATCTGGGCCGGATAGCGGCAGCGGTGTCGGGGGTGGATCCGGAGGCCGGATGGTTGCCGGTGACCGATGTGGATCTGGGGGCGGTGCGGGATCCCGGCCTGCCGGCGTCGGCGGTGGTTGCGGTCGATGCCATGGCTGTCGAGACCGAGGCGGGGTGGGTGTTACGGGCGTCGTTCTCGTTCCCGGCCGGTGTGCTCACCGAGGCCGAGGTGCGGGCGCTGGCCCGGCGGTGGGAACAGGCGCTGGGTGGGCTGGCCGGTCATGCCGTCGCTCCCGGTGCGGGCGGGCACACCCCCTCGGATTTCGCGTTGGTGTCGTTGCCGCAGCCGGTGATCGAGGCGCTCGAGCAGCGGTATCGCGGGCTCGAGGAGGTGTGGCCGTTGACCCCACTGCAGCACGGCCTGCTGTTCCACGCTCTGCACACGGAATCCGTCGATGCCTATGTAGTGCAGCTGACCCTGCATCTGAGCGGTCGGCCGGAGCTGCCACGCCTGCGGCGTGCCGCGGAAGCCCTGCTGGCGCGACACCCGAATCTGCGGGTGGCCTTCCCCTACGACGTAGATGCCGATTCCGTGCAGGTCGTCCAAGGCGATGTGGAACTTCCCTTGCGCGAAGTCGATCTCAGTGGCGTCGACGAGCAGGCGCGCGGTACCGAACTCGACCGGATCCTGACCGCCGACCGAGCCGCGCGTTTCGACACGGCTCTGGCCCCGTTGCTGCGATTGACGGCGATCAGCCTGCGGCCCGACGACTTCCGCCTGGTGTTCACCAACCACCACCTCCTGCTGGATGGTTGGTCGGCGCCGTTGTTGTTGCGGGAACTGCTGGCGTTGTACGCGGCCGACGGGGACGTGTCGGTGCTGCCGCCGGTGCGTGCGTATCGGGATTATCTGGCCTGGCTGGGTCGGCGGGATGTGGAGGCGGCGCGGGCGGCGTGGGTGCGGGCGCTGGCCGGGGTGGAGCGGCCGACCCTGCTCGCCGCGGCCGGCTCGGCGCAGGTGGAGGAAGTCACCGAGGAGATCCGGCAGGAGGTGCCGGAGGAGTTGACCGGGAGGCTCGAGGCGCTGGCCCGGCGGCGGGCGGTGACGCCGAACACGATCGTGCAGGCGGCGTGGGCGGTGGTGCTGGCGACGCTCACCGGGCGGGCGGATGTGGTCTTCGGTGCTACGGTGTCGGGTCGGCCGGCCGAGGTGCCCGGGATCGAGCAGATGATCGGGTTGTTCATCAACACGATTCCGGTGCGGGTCGCTCTGGATTCGTACGAGTCGCTGGGCGGGCTGCTCGAGCGGGTGCAGGCCGAGCAGGCCGGGTTGCTCGAGCATCATCATCTCGGGTTGACCGAGATCCAGCGTGTCGTCGGTCCCGCGGCGGGGTTCGACACGTTGACGGTGTTCGAGTCGTATCCGGTGGACCGGGCCGGGCTGACCGCGGCAACCGACCTGGCCGGCATGCGCGTCACCGACGTGACGGTCCACGAGACCGGCGACTATCCCGTGACCGTCGTCGCGCACACGGCCGGCGACCGGCTCCACCTGCGATTCGTCTTCCGGCCCAGCCTGTTCGATCACGAGGACATCCAACGGATCGCGAACCGGATGGACCGGGCACTCGCCGCCTTCGCCGACGAGCCCGATCTCCCGCTCGGACGGTTGCAGCTGCTCGACGAGACCGAACTCGGCCGGTTGGCTCCCGTCGAGAACCCGAGGTCTGTGCCGGAGGCGACGTGGGGGCAGATCTTCGAGGCGCAGGTGGCGCGCAGCCCGCACGCGGTGGCGGCGGTATGCGGCGAACAGCGTTTGACCTATGCGCAGTTCGATGCACGATCGAACCGGTTGGCGCGGCTGCTGATCGACCGCGGGATCGGTCCGGAGTCACACGTGGCGGTGGCGATGCGCCGCTCGCTCGACCTGCTGGTGGCGATCTGCGCGATCGTCAAGGCGGGCGGTGCGTTCGTGCCGGTGGATCCGGATCATCCGGCCGAGCGGATCGAGCACATGCTCACCGATTCGCAGGCGGTGCTGGGGGTGACGGTGGCCGCGGAGCGGGAGCGGCTGCCGGGC
>NZ_JAALEH010000187.1:0-2859 GCF_011058195.1 Rhodococcus sp. 14C212
GCGGCCCACGGGACGTACACGGTCTTATTCGTCGGCAGCGTCGGGCGCGGCCGGGCCGGGGGTGTCCTCGGTCACGGGCTATCGGCCGGAGCGGTGGATCACTTCGCGGGCCAGGGCCCGGTAGGACTCGGCGCCGGCGGACTTCGGCGCCCAGGTGGTGATGGGTTCTCCGGCGACGCTGGTCTCGGGGAACCGGACGGTGCGGGCGATGACACTGTCGTAGACGAGGTCGCCGAAGACCTCGACGACGCGGGACATCACCTCGCGGGCGTGCAGGGTGCGCGAGTCGAACATGGTCACGAGGATCCCGGCGAGGCTGAGCTTGGGGTTGAGCCGGTCGCGCACCTTGTCGACGGTGTCGTTGAGCAGGGCCAGTCCGCGGAGGCTGAAGTACTCGCATTCCATCGGGATGATCACCGCGTCGGCGCAGGCGAGGGCGTTGACGGTGAGCAGGCCGAGGGACGGCTGGCAGTCGACGAGGATGTAGTCGTAGCGGTCGAGGACGGGGTACAGGGCGCGGCCGAGGGCTTGTTCGCGGCCGACCTCGGAGACGAGCTGGATTTCGGCGGCGGACAGGTCGATGTTGCTGGGCAGCAGGTCCAGTCCGTCGACGCGGGTGTGCAGCAGTACGTCGTCGACGGAGACGCCGCGTTCGACGAGGAGGTTGTGCACGGTCAGGTCGAGGTCGTGGTGGGCGACGCCGAGTCCGGCGGACAGGGCGCCCTGCGGGTCGAGGTCGACGAGCAGGACGCGGCGGCCGTATTCGGCGAGGGAGGCACCGAGGTTGATGGTCGAGGTGGTCTTGCCGACGCCGCCCTTCTGGTTGCACATCGCGATGATCTTCGCGGGCCCGTGGCTGGGCAGCGGCTGCGGTTCCGGGACGTGCCGGCGGGGCCGGCCGGTGGGGCCGAGCTCGGCCTCGGGTTCCGCGGTGTGGGTGTGCTCCGGGTCGGCGGGGGCCGCGTCGGCGCCGGGGCGGCCGTGGAGCAGGGCGTGCTGTGCTGCCGGCGCGGTGTCCGCTGCGGGCGGTTGTGGTGTCCCCACTATCCCCTGCTCCCCCTGTCCTGCTCGCTCGGCTGTCGGATCAACGCTACCGCTTCGGGTGGTGCGATGGCGCCGGGGACACGCCCTGCCGTCGCGGGCGCTATCGGGCGCGGGGGTGGGCCCCGGCCCACACCTCGCGCAGCGCACCGGCTGTGACCTGCGTGTAGATCTGTGTGGTGGTCACGGAGGCATGGCCGAGCAGTTCCTGCACCACGCGCACGTCGGCGCCGCCGTCGAGGAGGTGGGTGGCGAAGGAGTGGCGCAGGGTGTGCGGGGAGACGGCGGCGGGGACCCCGGCGCGGGCGGCGGCGGTCTGCAGCACCTGCCAGGCGCTCTGCCGGGACAGGCGGCCGCCGCGGGCGTTGAGGAACAGTCCCGGGGTGCGTCCGGCGGCCAGGGCGGGCCGGCCCCGCACGAGATAGGCGTCGACGGCGGCCAGGGCGGGACGGCCGACCGGCACGACGCGTTGCTTGCCGCCCTTGCCGCGCAGCAGCACCGACCGGGTGGTGGTGTCGAGGTCGTCGACGTCGAGGCCGACGGCCTCGGAGATGCGCGCCCCGGTGGAGTACAGCAGTTCGAGCAGCGCCCGGTCGCGCAGGTCGCGCGGGCCGTCGGCGCTGGTGCCCGCGGAGCCGAGGATGGCCAGCACATCGGCGACGGGCAGGGCCTTGGGCAGGCGCCGGCCCGCAGCGGGGGGTTTGACGGCGCGGGCGACGTCGACGGGGGTGCGGCCTTCGGTGGTGGCGAAGCGGTGCAGCCCGCGCACGGCGACGAGGGCCCGGGCGGCGGAGCTGGCCGCGAGGGCGGGCCGGCCCCGGTCGGGGTCGCCGCGGCGCAGCGCGGTGACGAAGTCGCCGACGTGCTCCTCGCGGACGTCGGCGAGGTCGTCGATGCCGCGGTCGGCAAGGTGGTCGAGGTAGCGGGTGAGGTCGCGCCGGTAGGAGGCCAGGGTGTTGGGGGCGGCGCCCCGCTCGACGGTGAGGTGGTCGAGGTAGGCGTCGAGCTGGCGGGCGAGCACGGCGTCAGTTCCCGTCGCGCTTGGTGCGCAGCAGGGCGCGGGGCCGGTCGGGCCACCCGGCCCCGGCGGGCCGCAGGGCGCCCGCGTCGCGGCGGGTGGCGGCGAGGGCGAGGATCCCCGACACCGCGGTGGCGTTGACGATCTGTCCGCCGAGCACCATGGCGACGGCCTCGTCGACGGGGACGCGGCGGATCTCGAGGTCCGCCTCCTCGTGTTCGGGGTCGGGCCGGTCGGCCTCGGACAGGTCCCGGGCCGCGTACACCCGCACGGCCTCGTCGGTGAATCCCGGCGAGAGGGCGAGGTCGACGAGCAGGTCCCAGCGGGCGGCGGCCAGGCCGGTCTCCTCGGCGAGTTCCCGGCGGGCCGCGTCGAGTGGGTCCTCGCCGGGCGCGTCGAGCAGCCCGGCGGGCAGCTCCCAGAGGCGGTGGCCGAGCGGGTGGCGGTACTGGTGGATCAGGATCAGCCGGTCCTGCTCGTCGACCGCGGCGATCGCGACGGCGCCGTGGTGCTCGACCACCTCCCGTTCGGCCTCGTGCCCGTCGGGCATGGCGACCCGGTCCACACGCAGCGACACGATCGCGCCGGTGTAGATCCGGCGCGTGGACAGCGTCCGGAACTCGTGTCGCTGCGTCACGGTCGGCTACTTGCCGCCGGCGGTGGCGTTCTCGGACGCGGTGACCACCGCGTCGCCGCCGTCCACCTCGTCCGCGTCGTCGCCGTGCACGTCCACGGGCAGGCGCTCGGCGGCCTTGTACCGCAGCGCGGCCGCGATGAACGCGGAGAACAACGGGTGCGGG
>NZ_JAALEH010000188.1:0-2794 GCF_011058195.1 Rhodococcus sp. 14C212
ATACAACTCCCCCACCACCCCCACCGGCACCGGCCGCAACCGCCCATCGAGCACCACCTCCGCGAACCCGACGGCAGGACTGCCGAGGGTAATCGGGGCACCGGGCGTCATGGGAGCCGCCGATGCCTGGACGGTCGCCTCGGTGGGCCCGTACCCGTTGTAGATACGGCGGCCGGGTGCCCATTGCGCCACGAGCCGCGGTGAACACGTCTCGCCGCCGACGATCAGGCAACCGAGATCGTCCAGGCCGGCCGGATCCACCGTCGCCAGGACGGCGGGAGTGATGCACGCATGGGTCACCCGTTCGGCGGCGAGGAGCGCCGCGAGTTCGGGTCCACCGTAGACCCCCCGTGGTACCACGACCATGCGGGCGGCGACGGCGAACGCGAGGATCAACTCGAGGATCGCCGCATCGAAGCTGGGCGAGGTCCCGTGCAGCACCTTGGCGTCGCCATCGGCGAATTCGGCGGCCTGCGCAGCCAGGTTCGCCAGCCCCCGGTGGGACACGACGACGCCCTTGGGCTGCCCCGTGGAACCCGAGGTGTAGATCAGATATGCAGGATGATCCATGCGCAGCAGTACAGCCCGGTCTCGATCGCCCACGGTCCCCGGTGAACATTCCGCCACTGCCCGGACCAGTGCCGGATCGTCCAACGCCATCCATTGCACTGTCCCCGGCAGTCGACCGCGTTCGGAGCCCACCGTCACTCCGGCCACCGCCCCGCAGTCGCGGAGAATGTACGAGATTCGCTCCGGCGGGTACGACGGATCCACCGGCACGAACGCCGCCCCGGTCTTCGCCACCGCCCACACGGCCGCGACCGATTCGATCGACCGTGGCAGCCCGATCGCCACGTACCGATCCGGACCGGCACCCCGCTCGATGAGCAGCCGCGCCAACCGGTTCGACCGCTCGTCGAGTTCCCGGTAAGTGACCTCGTCCCCCTCGCAGGACACCGCCACCGCGTCCGGATTCACCGCGACGGCCGCAGTGAGAATCTCCGGCAGAGTGCGCTCCGCCACCCCTTCCGGACCGCGCAGCGACAGCAGAGTGCTCCGCTCGGCCGGATCGAGGATGTCGACGTCGCCGACCGGGGTGCCCGGGGCGGCGGTGACCGCTTCGAGAATCCGCACGAAGCACCCGGCGAACCCACGCACTGTGTCCGCGTTGTAAAGGTCCGTAGCATAGGTCAATCCCGCACTCAGACCCGCCGGTGCGCCGTCGCCGTCCTGCCTTTCGGAGATCGACAACTGCAGATCGAATTTCGCTGTCTGCATGTCCGGCTCCACCGGCGTCACCGTCAGTCCGGGCAGAACCAGCGATGGCACCGAGATGTTCTGGAACTCGTATGCCACCTGGAACAACGGCGCGTGCGCGGTGGAACGGACCGGCGCCAACTCGTCGACCACCCGCTCGAACGGAACCTCCGCATGCGCGAACGCCGCCAGGTCCACCTCTCGTACGTGCTCGAGCAGCTCCGCGAAGCTCGATCGCGGGTCCACTGGAGTCCGCAGCACCAAGGTGTTCACGAACATCCCGACCAGCTCGTCGAGGGCGGCGTCACCGCGGCCGGCCACCGCTACCCCCACGGGTATGTCCCCGTCTCCGGACAGGCGGGCGAGCAGCACCGCCAGCGCCGCGTGCACCGCCATGAAGACACTCACCCCGTGTTCCCGCGCCAGCGCCGTCAACGCCCGATGCACCCGCGCATCGACCGTGAAGTGGATCCGGTCACCGCGCAGCGATCGCTGCGCCGGCCGAGGGTGGTCGGTCGGTAGTGCCATTACCTCGGGCAGGCCTGCCAACTCGTGCCTCCAGAACGCCAGCTGCCTTGCCCCCAAGCTGTCCGGATCGTCCTCCCTTCCGAGCATCTCCCGTTGCCACAACGAGAAATCCGCGTACTGCACGGGCAACGCTTCCCACTCCGGGGCCGCACCCGCATGCCGCGCCGAATACGCCACCGTCACATCGCGTACCAGAGGTCCCATCGACATTCCGTCGGCGGCGATGTGGTGGGCGACCACCACCAGGACATGCTCGGTGGCGGAGAGGCGATACAGCCGAGCCCGTAGCGGTACCTCCGCGGTCACGTCGAACCCCGTCGACCCCGTTTCCGCCACCCGCCACCGCATGTCGTCCCGGTCGATCACCGGCGTCACGGTCAACTCCGGATCGGCATCCTGTGTCGGCAACACGACCTGGTACGGCCCATTGGGTGAGTCCGGGAACACCGTCCGCAACGACTCGTGCCGCGCCACCACGTCCCGAACCGCCGCTCGCAGCGCCTCGGTATCGAGCTCGCCCGTCAGCCGCAATACCACCGGAAGGTTGTACGCCGGCGAGGTGGGGTCGAACCGGTTGAGGAACCACATGCGTTGCTGCGCCCACGACAACGGCACCCGCTCGGGCCGGGAGCGCGCCGTCACAGCCGGCCGCGTGCCACGGTCGCCTCGACCCAACCGTGCCGCCAAGCCGGACACTGTGGGAGCCTCGAACACTGCTCGCACCCCCACCTCGGCACCGGACGCCGTGTGCAGCCGCGCTGCCACTCGCGTCGCCGTGAGCGAATCGCCTCCCAACTCGAAGAAGGAGTCGTCCGCACCCACAGGCGTCATGCCGAGCACGTCCGCGAACACGTCCGCCACCAGTTTCTCGGCGGGCGTCGACGGAGCCGTGTACGCCGCACCGCCGTACACCGGAGCCGGCAACGCCCCTCGATCCAGCTTGCCCACCGGACCGACCGGCAACGCCTCGAGCACCACCAACGCGGCCGGCACCATGTACGACGGCACC
>NZ_JAALEH010000189.1:0-2629 GCF_011058195.1 Rhodococcus sp. 14C212
TGTGCCGCCACGGCTGGAAATGATCCGACACCGTCGCCGAATCCATCCCCCGCTCCTCGGCGAGCACCGCCAGCTCCACCAGCTCCCGCGGCCCGAACTGCTCCGCCGACGCCTTGTACCCCAACTTGAGCATCACGCCTCCACTCACCGAATCGTGCAACCGGCCAGCGATCACACGAGAAAGACACCGGATATCCGAGCCGGGGAACCTCTGCCGCATGCTCGGGCTCGAGCACCCGACAGGATCGACCCGCATCGACGCCCTCAAAATCCACGGGATCGTTCCCGTCCGGGAACCTACACCGCTACTCGCTTTCGCGCATCGAATGCCTGAAATCATGCAGTCCGAGCCTTTGGCTGTCAACAATGCGCGCAAGAACGGTTAGACTCGGGACCCGCCACCCCGAACCGCCACTCCTTGCCACCGGCCCCACCCCGGGAGGAACCCGCCTTGTCTGCCAGCACACGACGCCGCGACATCCTCGACCGGCTCGTCGCCGACGGCTACGTCGAAGCCAAAGCCCTGGCACGAGAACTCGGCGTCGACACCTCGACGATCCGGCGCGACCTCGATGCGCTGGTGCGCCTCGGCCGGGCCGAACGCACCCACGGCGGCGCCCGCCGCACCGTCGACGGGGACCTGGCCGACATCCCCTACGCGGTCAAGGAACACACCCACACGGCCGAGAAGGCGCTCATCGGGCAGGAGGCGGCACGCCGGGTGCGCGACGGCGACCGGGTCATTCTCGACAGCGGCTCGACCACCTATCAGGTCGCCGCCGCGCTCCGCCACCGCAGCGATCTGACGATCCTGACCAACGACCTGCGCATCGGCAAGTTCGTCGCCACCCTCCCCCACGTGCGCCTGCTGGTCACCGGCGGCGAACTGCTGGGTTCGGTGTTCACCCTCGTCGGCGAACGCACGGTGGAGTTCCTGTCCGACTACTCGGTCGACTGGACCTTCCTCGGCGCCGACGCGATCGACCCCGACGCCGGCATCACCAACACCAACACCCTGGAAATCCCCGTCAAACGCGCCATGATCGCCGCAGCGGCCCGCACGGTGGTGGTCGCCGACAGCTCCAAATTCGGACACCGCGCCCTGGCCCGGGTGGCCACGTTGACCGAAGTCGACACCATCCTCACCGACCCCGGACTGCCGCCGGACCAGGTCGGGCGCTACGGGGACGGGCTCCATCGCCTCGACCAGGCACCGCACTGACCCGCGTCGTTGCCCTCTCCTCCGCCCCGACACACTCCCGGCCCCGGAATGCTGCCGGATTCTCGGGTCCCGGAACAGGGACAGCGCCACCGGCACTCGGGTCCGGTCTCGCCGCGGGTCGGGACGGGCCGCTGATCGAGGTTGCACTCGGCGAAACCCATATGGGTTCTCCTATCCACTATGGGCTAGAGGTCTGAGTATGATCCGGGGTCCGCCGCAGGTGGGGCTTTTCTCGGGCGCCGGAACCGGGAGTGGTGGGCAGATGCGGTTCAGGGAGCACGTGTGACCTGGCGGTTGAGCCGGTCCGCCGGCCCGGTCACGGCGGTGCGACCGGCGTCGTCGACGACGAGGGACGGGTAGTCGAGGTGCGCCCCGGAGGTGAAAAAGTCTGCGGCGTAGAGCCTCTCGCCGACCAGCGCCCTCAGGTCCTCGGCGCCGTGGGATTCGACCCGGGTGGTCCGGGACCCGGACAGCGCCGGTAAATCCAGGATCGGGGCGAGGGCGGCGACCGTCGCGGTGGCGTGGGTGCCCGGCACTGCGGGCGCGGTGGTCGTGCCCGAGAGCATGGTCACCACCACCGACGCCACCTCGCGGTGGGCTCGTCGGCGTCGTCGCCTCCGGATCCGCACAGCATCGGCAGGCGATCATTCTCTTATCGGAGTCCGCCGGCACTGTGTGACGACGCAGATGCACCCACGATTCGGCCTCGCATACCCGGGCCGAATCGGGCCCCGATCCCGACCGGGTACTGCCGCCCAGTACGGTTCGCGCAGTGCGCCGTCGACAACGACGGCGCACTCGCCCCTGCCGGGTGTGATCGATGGACGCGAGAGAGTGCATGGCATGGATCACACTGTCTGGACTTTCCTGCTGCGACTCGTGAAAATCACTGGAATACCGTTCGTTTCCACGAGCAGAAGGTCCGGGTAGCGCCCCTGCCAGCCGACATTCATCGTTGGCGGGGGCTGCGCTTGGACTGTGCCCCACAAGCTCCACGGTTGCCCCCGGGCCCCCTCGGCGCCCGGTCTGTTCACCAGCGGCCGCACAGCGAACCGCATCCGAGCAACGCTGCACTCGATCATCGTGAGCGGCGGCGTCACGTCGTCGGTCTCGCCCGTCTCCTCCGACCGAGTGGGAGTTCCCGCGGTGTCCTGCATGCCCTTCCGTACTCCCGGACCCAATTTCGTCACTGTGACACGAACACGGGGCGGAGCCCCGTCGGGTGCCGCTCGGCTCCACCGGCGTCCTTCGTCGGCGCGCCGAGATCTTCGACTGGTGCGTCGTCGTGCGCGGCGTGTTGGCCGACGAACCCGAACGCCACCCCACGACCGCCCTTGTCCGACCTCCCGCCCACGGCACCCCCACCTCGCCGCACCTCCCTCGAGGACCGGGGGCGCCGCCGAGGAT
>NZ_JAALEH010000019.1:0-85488 GCF_011058195.1 Rhodococcus sp. 14C212
CCCCCAGCGGGGCTCGCGCACCCGCACCCAGGCGACGTTGCTGCCGCAGCTGCTGGTATCGGCCGTGGAGGAACACGGCGACCACCCGGCGGTCGTCGCGGCGGACGGGGCGACGCTCACGTACCGGGAGCTGGACGAGCAGTCGTCGCGGCTGGCGCGGCTGCTGATCGAGCGGGGCATCGGCCCGGGCGACGTGGTGGCGGTCGCCGTACCCCGCTCCGTGGAGTCCGTCCTGTCCGTGTGGGCGGTGGCGAAGTCGGGGGCGACGTTCCTGCCCGTCGACCCGAAGTACCCGGCCGAGCGGGTCCTGCACATGGTGTCCGACTCCGGTGCGGCCGTCGGCCTGACCCTCACGGCCTTCGCCGCGGACCTGCCGGGCTCGGTGCGGTGGACCGCGCTCGACGATCCCGGCGTGGCCGGCGACATCGCCGCCCGCCCCGGCCACCCGGTGTCGTACGCCGATCGGATCCGGCCGCTGTCCGAGCTGCACCCGGCCTGGATGATCTACACCTCCGGGTCGACGGGCCTGCCGAAGGGCGTGTCCGTCCCGCACACCGGCATCGCCGGCCTGATCACCGCCGAACGCGAGCACTACCGGGTCACCGCCGAGGCGCGGGTGCTACACATCTGCTCGCCCAGCTTCGACGTGTCCATGCTCGAGCTGCTGAGCGCCTTCACCGCCGGCGCGACCCTGGTGGTCTCGCCGCCGACGATCGTCGGCGGCGCGGACCTGGCGGAGCTGCTCGCGGCCGAGCGCGTCACCCACACCTTCATCACCCCGGCGGCGCTGGGGTCCGTCGACCCGCAGGGCCTGGACGACCTGCGCGTGGTCGTGGTGGCGGGGGAGAGCTTCGGTCCCGACCTCGTCGAGCGCTGGGCTGCGCCCGGCCGCGACTTCTTCAACGGATACGGGCCGACCGAGGCGACCGTCCTCGCGGTGAGCAGTGTCCCCTTGCGCCCGGGCGAGCCGATCCGCATCGGCACCGCGATCCCCGGCGTGGGGGCCTACGTGCTCGACACGCACCTGCGCCCGGTCCCCGCCGGTGTCACCGGGGAGCTGTACCTGGCGGGCGCGCAGCTCGCGCTGGGGTATCACGCCCGTCCGGGTCTGACCGCCGACCGGTTCGTCGCCAACCCGTTCGCCGACGGCGGGGCACGCATGTACCGCACCGGTGACCTCGTGCGCCGCGACCACAGCGGGGTGATCGAGTACCTCGGCCGCTCCGACTTCCAGGTCAAGATCCGCGGCTACCGCATCGAACTCACCGAGATCGACGCGGTCCTCGTCCGGCACCCGGACGTCGAGTTCGCCACCACCGTGGGCCGCGCCCTGCCGTCCGGGGAGACCGCGCTCGTCTCCTACGTCGTGCCGGCCGCCGGCGGCGCGGACCTCGACACCGGTGCTCTCGTCGACTTCGCGGCCGGCTTCCTGCCCGACTACATGCTCCCGGCGGCGGTCGTCCCCATCGCCGAGGTGCCGCTCAATCCCGTCGGCAAGCTCGACCGCGCGGCCCTTCCCGCCCCGGTGTTCGCGGTCCGGGAGTACCGGGCGCCGCGGACCCCGGCCCAGCAGGCCGTCGCCGACGTCTTCGCCGACGTTCTCGGTGTCGAACGGGTCGGTCTCGACGATTCGTTCCTCGACCTCGGCGGCAACTCCCTCGTCGCCACCCGGCTCGTCGCCCGGCTCGGCGCGGCCCTCGACACCCGGGTGCCGGTGCCACTGGTGTTCGAGGCGCCGACGGTGGAGGCGCTCGCGGCGCGGCTCGAGTCGCAGGCCGGCTCGGGTGCCGTGGCGCTGGTCGCCCGCGACCGTCCCGAGCGGATCCCGTTGTCGCTCGCCCAGCAGCGCATGTGGTTCCTGAACCGGTTCGCGCCCGAGTCTGCGGTGGACAACATCCCCGTCGCGATCCGGCTCGCCGGGCGCCTCGACGTCGACGCCCTGCACGGCGCGGTCGCCGACCTCGTCGCCCGGCACGAGTCGCTGCGCACCGTCTACCCGGAGATCGACGGTGACGGCTACCAGGTGGTGCTGCCGGCGGCCGAGGTGCTGCCGGATCTCGCCCCCGTCGAGGTGGCGGCCGAGGACGTTCCCGCTCGCGTCCTCGAACTGGTCGGCACCGGGTTCGACGTTACCGCCGCCGTGCCGTGGCGCGTCGCGCTGTTGCGGATCTCCGACGAGGAGCACGTGCTCGTCTTCGTCGTGCACCACATCTCCGGCGACGGTTTCTCCATGACGCCGCTGACCCGCGACGTCGTCGCCTCCTATCGGGCGCGCACCCGGGACGAGCCGAATCCGTTGCCGCCGTTGTCGGTTCAGTACGCCGACTATGCGCTCTGGCAGCGCGAGGTGCTCGGCGACGAGGACGACCCGGAATCCGTGCTGTCGCGGCAGCTCGCCTACTGGCGCGGGCAGCTCGCCGACCTGCCCGAGGAGCTCACCCTCCCGGCGGACCGGCCCCGTCCCGCCGTCGCGTCCAATCGCGGTGCCGCCCTTCGTGTCCCGATCGACGAGGAGCTGCACGCCGCGCTCGCCGAGTTGGCCCGCACCCACAACGCGAGCGTGTTCATGGTGGTGCACACGGCGCTGGCCGTGCTGCTGGCCCGGCTGTCCGGCACCGACGACATCGCCGTCGGCACCCCCGTCGCGGGCCGCGGCGAGGCCGCCGTGGACGACCTGATCGGCATGTTCGTCAACACGCTGGTGCTGCGCACCGCCGTCGAACCCGGCGAGCCGTTCGCCGACCTGCTCGCCCGGGTGCGCGGCACGGACCTCGAGGCGTTCGCGAACGCCGACATGCCGTTCGAACGGCTCGTCGAGGTGCTCGACCCGCCCCGCTCGCAGGCCCGGCACCCGCTGTTCCAGGTGATGCTCACCTTCCAGAACCTGCCGCAGTCCACCCTCGAGCTGCCGGGTCTGCGCATTTCCGGGGTCGAATTCGACACGGCCATCGCGAAGTTCGATCTGCAGGTCACCGTCGCCGAGCATCTCTCGGAGCGCGGCGCCCCCGGCGGCATGACCGTCGAACTCGCCTACGCCACCGATCTTTTCGACGCCCCCACCATGCAGTCCCTCGCCCACCGGTTCACCCGGATCCTGCGCGGCGTCACCGCGGACGCCGCCACCCCGGTCGGCGCGCTGCCGTTCCTGGACGACGCCGAGGCCGAGCGGATCCTCACCGAGTGGAGCACCCTCGGGCCCGGGGCCCGGGTGCCGGCAGCGGCGACCCTCGTCGATCGCTTCGAGGCCGTCGTCCGCCGCAGCCCCGACGCCCCGGCCGTCACGTTCGCCGGACGCACCCTCACGTTCGCCGAGCTCGACGCGCGGGCCAACCGCCTCGCCCGGCGGCTCGTCGCGGCCGGAGCGGGCCCGGAGGAGCTCGTGGCCGTCGCGCTGCCCCGGTCGGCGGACCTGATCGTGGCGCTGCTGGCGGTGCTCAAGTCCGGTGCCGCGTATCTGCCCACCGACACCACCTATCCCGCCGAGCGTCTGCGGTACATGCTCGAGGACGCCCGGCCGCGCTGCATCCTCACCAGCGAGGGCGGTGTCCTGCCGGACCTCGGCCTGCCCCGGGTGCACGTCGAGGACGACGACCCGCACGCGTCGTGCGGGCCGCTCACCGACGCCGAGCGGATCGCGCCGCTGCATGCGGACAACCGCGCCTACGTCATCTACACCTCCGGCTCCACCGGACGCCCCAAAGGCGTCGCCGTCACCCACCGCAACGTGCTGACCCTGTTCGCCAACGCCGAACCGCTGTTCGGGTTCGGTGCCGACGACGTGTGGACGCTGTTCCACTCCTACGCGTTCGATTTCACGGTGTGGGAGCTGTGGGGACCGCTGCTGTACGGCGGCCGGCTCGTGGTCGTCGACTACCTCACGTCCCGCTCGCCCGAGCAGTTCCTCGAGCTGCTGCGGGCCGAGCGGGTCACCGTGCTCAACCAGACCCCCTCGGCGTTCCTTCAGCTCGACGAGGCCGACCGGGTGGCGTCCGTGGAGCGTCCCGACGCCGATCCGCTCGCACTGCGGTACGTCGTGTTCGGCGGCGAGGCGCTCGACCTCGGCAAGCTCGACGGCTGGTATCGGCGCCGGCCCGTGGCGCCGACGCTGGTCAACATGTACGGCATCACCGAGACCACGGTCCACGTGTCGTTCCTGGCCCTCGACCGCGGCGCCGCGCGCCCCGGTGCCGCCAGCCGGATCGGCCGCTCCCTGCCGGGGCTGCGGCTGCGGGTGCTCGACCGGCGGCTGCAGCCCGTCCCGGTCGGGGTGCCGGGCGAGGTGTACGTCTCCGGTGACCAGCTCTCCGGCGGCTACCTCGGCCGGCCGGGGCTGACCGCCGCGCGGTTCGTCGCCGACCCCTTCGGGGCGGGCCGGCTGTACCGCACCGGCGACGTCGCGCGGTGGAACGCCGACGGCGAGCTCGAGTACGCCGGGCGCAGCGACGCGCAGGTGCAGTTGCGGGGCTTCCGCATCGAGTTGGGCGAGGTCGAGGCGGCGCTGCTGCGTGCCGACGCGGTGGCCCAGGCGGTCGCCGTGGTCCGCGACGACGGTCTCGGCGACCGGCTCGTCGGCTACGTCGTGCCGCGCGCCGGCGCGGACGTCGACGTGGCCCGCGTGCGTGAGCAGCTCGGTGCCTTCCTCACCGGCTACATGGTTCCCGACATCGTGGTCGTCCTCGACGAGCTGCCGCTCACCGTCAACGGCAAGCTCGACCGGCGCGCCCTGCCGGTGCCGCAGACGACCACCACCACCGCGGGCGCGCGCCGCGAACCGGCCACCGACGCCGAACGCGCCGTCGCGCAGGTGTTCGCCGACGTGCTCGGCGTCGAGCGGGCCGGTGCGGACGACTCGTTCTTCGAGCTCGGCGGCAACTCGCTCATCGCGACGCGGGTGATCGCGCGGATCAACGAGTCGCTCGGAACCGCCCTCGCGATCCGCGAACTGTTCGAGGCACCGACGGTCGCCGAACTCGCGGCCCGGGCCGACGCGCACGCGGAGTCCGCGCCCCGGCCCGCGCTGACCGCCGGGCCCCGCCCCGACCGGGTGCCGCTCTCGCTCGCCCAGCAACGCATGTGGGTGCTCAACCAGCTCGACCCCGCCTCCGCGAGCTACAACATCCCGCTCGCGATCCGGCTGCGGGGCCGCCTCGACACCGCGGCGCTCACCGCCGCGGTGCGCGACGTGATCGAGCGGCACGAGTCGCTGCGCACCCGGTACCCACAGGACGAGACGGGGCCCTACCAGCACGTCCTCGACGCCGACGCGGTCGTGCCCGCGGTCGTGCCGGTCGAGGTGGCGTCCGAGCAGGAGGCGTTCGCCGAGGTCGTCGCCCTCGCCGCCGAGGGCTTCGACGTCTCCGCGCAGGTGCCGGTGCGCGGCCGGATCGTCTCGGTCGGCGCCGACGACCACGTGCTCGCTCTCGTCGTCCACCACATCTCCGCCGACGGTGCGTCGCTGGCGCCGCTGGCACGGGACCTGATGACCGCCTACGCGGCGCGGTTGTCGGGCGGCACGCCGGCCTGGGCGCCGCTCGAGGTGCAGTACGCCGACTACGCGCTCTGGCAACGCCGGGTCCTCGGCGACGCCGACGATGCGCAGTCGCCGGCCGGCGCCCAGCTGTCCTACTGGCGTTCCCGCCTGGCCGGGGTGCCCGAACTGCTCGACCTGCCCACGGACCGACCCCGGCCGCCGCAACCCTCGCTGCGCGGCGGCACGGTGGCGGTGGAGGTCGACGCGCAGATCCGGCAGCGGCTCGACGCCCTCGCACTCGAGCACCGGGCGTCGCTGTTCATGGTCGTGCACGCGGCGCTCGCCGTGCTGCTCGCCCGGCTCAGCGGCACCCACGACATCGTCGTCGGCACGCCGGTCGCGGGCCGCGGTGACCGGCGCCTCGACGACCTCGTCGGGATGTTCGTCAACACCCTCGCGCTGCGCACGGACGTGGACCCGGCGGCGACCTTCGCCGAGCTGCTCGACCGGGCCCGCGCCGTCGACCTCGAGGCGTTCGGCCACGCCGATGTGCCGTTCGAGCGGGTGGTCGACGACGTGGTGGCCGTGCGCTCCCCGGCCCGGCATCCCGTGTTCCAGACGGTGCTGTCGTTCCAGAACACCGAGGCCGCGCGCCTCGAACTGCCGGGTCTCACCGTCGAGGCCCTCGACGCCGGTGAACTCGCGGCGAAGTTCGACCTGCAGGTGACGGTCGATCCGCGTGAGCACCCCGGCGGCTCGGCCGCCGGCGAGCACCCGGGCGGCTCGGCCGCCGGCATGCACGTCGGGTTCACCTACGCCGTGGACCTGTTCGACGCCGGCACCGTCGCGACGTTCGCCGAACGCTTCGTGACCGTCCTGCGCGCCGTCGCGGAGACCTCCGACGCGGTGGTCGGGGACATCGACATCCGCACCGAGACCGAGCGCACGGCGCCCACGGTCATCGAGCCGGAGCCGGTGGCGGCCCCCGACCGCGTCGAGCGGACGGTGCCGCAGGAGTGGCAGGTCGCCGTGGAGTCCGATCCCGAGGCCCCGGCGTTCGTCGCGGACGGCGTCGAGGTCACCTACCTCGACCTCGACCGCCGGTCGTCGCAGTGGGCCCGGTACCTCATCGCCCAGGGCGTCGGGCCCGGCGACGGCGTCGCGGTCGCCGCGCCGGCCGGCCCCGAGCTGATCACCGCGCTCTGGGCGGTGACCAAGGCGGGGGCCGCGATCGTGCCCGCTGTTACCGGCTCCACGCCTGCGGAGACACCCGGGCTCGGGCTGACGACGACCGGGTCGGACGCCCGTCGGTCCGCCGCCGTCCGCTGTGTGTGTCTCGACGACCCGGCGACGGTGGCCGCCGTGGAAACGCTGTCCCACCGGCCGATCGACTACTCGGAGCGGGTCCGGGTCCTGCAGCCGCAGCACCCCGCGCTGTGGGTGGCCGGCCGCGTGCTCGACCACGGCGAACTGGTCGCCGTCGTCCGCGGCGGAGCGGCCGCGCTGAAGCTGGACTACGAGTCGCGGTCGCTGGTGTGCGACGTCACGGCGGAGCAGTGGCGCATCTTCGCGATCCTGGCTGCCGGGATCGCGGGCGGGGTGGTGATCGTGCCCGAGCCCGGCGCCGACCTCGCCGCCGTCGTGGCCGACGAGTGGGTGACCCACGCGTTCGTGCCGTCTTCGCTGGTAGACGCGTTGAACGAGGCGCCGGGCGACGACCTCGGAGTCGTGGTCGTCACCGACCGCGACGAGGTCCCGGCGGGGTCCGTCCCGGAGGGCGGGCAGTGGACGACAGTGGCCGCCGTCGACCCATGGAGTATGCGGAACTGAATACCGGCCGGTAGATTCCTCCCGGGCGGGACGAGTTCTCCATGCTCTTCCCGCGTGTGGAAGGAGCTGTTTCCGTAGTGCAACGCAGGAGCCCGGTCCGGGCAGATCGAGGTCCGGGCGCGTGAGGCGAGAGCCGGGGGTGCGGCGCCGGGAACCGGGCCGGTCGCGTAGTCGGGCCACGCGCGTGGCACTGCTGCCGACTCTGCTGACCGCCGCGGTGGAGGAACGCGGAGACCATCCGGCGGTGGTGGGCGCCGCCGGTGGCCCCTCCCTGTCGTATCGCGAGCTGGACGAGAGGTCGTCGCGGTGGGCGCGGTGGCTGATCGGCCGGGGCGTCGGGCCGGGCGACGTGGTCGCGGTGGCGATACCCCGTTCGGTGGAGTCGGTGCTCGCGTTGTGGGCGGTGGCGAAGTCGGGCGCGACGTTCGTCCCCGTCGATCCGCGCTACCCGCTCGAGCGGGTGGAATTCATGCTGGCAGACTCCGGCGCGGCGCTGTGCGTGACGGTGAGCGACTTCGCGGCCGCGGTGCCGGCCGGAGTCGAACAGGTGCTGTTCGACGATGCGGCGGTGGCCGGGCAGGTCGGGCAGCTGCCCGGGCATCCGGTCTCGTACGCCGACCGGACGCGCGCGCTCGACGGGCCGGACGTCGCCTGGATGATCTACACGTCCGGCTCCACGGGCCGCCCGAAGGGGGTGGCGGTCACCCACGCCGGGATCGCCGGCGTGATCTCCGCCGAGCGGGAGCACTACGGGGTCGGGGCGGACGCGCGGGTGCTGCACGTGTGCTCGCCGAGTTTCGACGTCTCGATGCTCGAGTTGCTGATCGGGTTCTCCGCGGGTGCGACGGTGGTGGTGGCACCGGCGTCGGTGGGCGGCGGTGCCGACCTGGCCGAGGTGCTGGCGACCGACGCGGTGACCCACGTGTTCATCACGCCGGCGGCATTGAGTTCGGTGGATCCCGCGGGCCTGACGGACCTGCGGGTGGTGGTGGCGGCCGGGGAGGCCTTCGGGCCGGAGCTGGTGAGCCGGTGGACCGGTCCCGGCCGGCGGTTCTTCAACGCGTACGGGCCGACCGAAGCGACGATCCTGGCGACCAGCAGCGCGCCGCTGGTGGCGGGCGAGCCGATCACGATCGGCACCCCGATCCCGGGACTCGCGGCGTACGTGCTCGACGGCCGGTTGCGGCCGGTGCCGCCGGGTGTGGTGGGTGAGCTGTACCTGGCGGGCGCCCAGGTGGCGCGCGGCTACCACCGCCGACCGGGGCTGACGGCGGAGCGGTTCGTGGCCGATCCGTTCGGGTCGGACCCGGGAACCCGGATGTACCGGACGGGAGACCTGGTACGCCGCGCGGCCGACGGCCCGATCGAGTACCTCGGGCGCAGCGATTTCCAGGTCAAGATCCGCGGGTTCCGGGTGGAACTGGGTGAGATCGACGCGGCCCTGACGGCACGGCCGGACATCGAGTTCGCCGCGACCGTCGGGAAGGTGCTGCCGTCGGGGGAGACGGCACTGGTGTCGTACGTGCTGCCCGCGGCCGGAACCCGGGTGGACGTGCCGGCGGTGCTCGCCGGGCTGGCGGAGACGCTGCCCGGCCATATGGTGCCGGCCCTGGTGATGGTGCTCGACGCGGTGCCGCTGACGCCGGTGGGGAAGCTCGATCGGGCGGCGTTGCCCGAACCGGTGTTCGCCGAGCGGGAATACCGGGCGCCGCGCACCCCGGTCGAGGAGACGGTCGCGTCGGTGTTTGCCGAGGTGCTCGGTCGCGAGCGCGTCGGAGTGGACGACTCCTTCCTCGAACTGGGGGGCAATTCGCTCCTTGCGACCCGGTTGGTGGCACGCCTCGGCGCGGCACTGGAGACGCGGGTGCCGGTGCCGGTGGTGTTCGAGGCGCCGACCGTGGCGGCGTTGGCGGCGCGCCTGGAGTCGGGTGGTGCGGCGGCGCACGCTGTTCCGCTGGTGGCGCGGGAGCGCCCGGACCGCGTACCGCTGTCGTTCGCGCAGCAGCGGATGTGGTTCCTCAATCGATTCGATCCGGCCTCCGCGGCCGACAACATCCCGGTGGCGATCCGGCTGACGGGCCGGCTCGACGTCGATGCCCTGCGAAAGTCGGTGTCCGACATCGCGGTCCGGCACGAGATCCTGCGGACCCGGTATCCCGAAACGGACGGTCTCCCGTACCAGGCGGTCGTGCCCGCCGCCGGGTACTCGCCCGACTGGGCCTCGGAATCGGTGCCCGGATCGGATCTGGCGGACCGGATCGCCGATGTGGTGGCCACCGGATTCGACGTGACCGCCGAGGTGCCGTTCCGGGTGCGGCTGTTCCGTGTCGCGGACGACGATCACGTGCTCGTGTTCGTGGCGCACCACATCAGCGCCGACGGCTGGTCGATGGCGCCGTTGACGCGCGATCTGATGACCGCGTACGCCGCGCGTGCCGCCGGCCGGGAACCCGGATGGGAGCCGTTGCCGCTGCAGTACGCGGACTTCGCGCTGTGGCAGCGTGAGGTGCTCGGATCGGAGCGGGACGCGGACAGCCCCCTCTCGGCACAGGCGGAGTACTGGCGGCGGGTCCTCGCGGATCTCCCCGCGGAACTGCACCTACCGACCGATCGGGCGCGCCCGCCGGTGCAGTCCTTCGCCGGCGGCCGGGTCGCATTCGATATCGATGCGTCGACGCATCGGCGGGCAGGGGAACTGGCACAGCAGTGCGGGTCGACCCTGTTCATGGTCCTGCACACCGCCCTCGCGGTGTTCCTCGCCCGGATGTCGTCGTCGCACGACATCGCCGTGGGTACCGCGGTCGCCGGCCGCGGTGACGCCGCGCTGGACGAGATGGTCGGCATGTTCGTCAACACCCTGGTGCTGCGCACCCGGGTCGATCCCGGTTCCGGGTTCGCGGAGCATCTCGCGCGGGTCCGCGAGAGCGACCTGGAGGCGTTCACCCACGCGGAGATCCCCTTCGAGCGCGTAGTGGAACTGCTCGCTCCGGAGCGTTCGACCGCGCGGCACCCGCTGTTCCAGGTGGCCATCGCCTTCGAGAACCTGCCCCCGGCGGGTCTCGAGCTGCCGGGCCTGAGCGTGGCGGCGGTGCCGTTCGAGGTGGCCACCGCGAAGTTCGATCTGTCGTTGACGCTGCGCGAACACGCGGACCTCGACGGGGAACCGGCGGGAATGTCGGCGGAGTTCGTCTTCGCCCGGGATCTGTTCGACGACGAGACGGTGGCCGGATTCGCGCGGCGGTTCGTGCGGCTGCTGGCCGCCGCCGTGGCGGACCCGGCCGTGCCTGTCGGTGACCTGGCGCTCCTTGCCGACGACGAAGCCGACCGGCTCACCCGTGCCCCGGACGACGCGCCGAGCGGTGCCCGCACGCTCGCCGAGATCCTGACGGCGGCGGTCTCCCGGGACCCCCAGGCGCCGGCCGTCCGGTACCAGGACCGCACGATCAGCTACCGCGAGCTCGACGAGTCGTCGTCCCGGCTCGCGCGGGAGCTGGCAGCTCGCGGCGTCGGCCCCGAGGACGTGGTGGCGCTGGCGTTCCCGCGTTCCTACGAGATGGTGCTCGGCGTGTGGGCGGTCGCGAAGGCCGGCGCCGCGCACCTCCCGGTGGATCCGTCCTATCCCGCGGAGCGGGTCCGGTACATGCTCGCCGACTCCGGTGCGGCGGTGTGCCTGACCACCACCTCGTACGCCCCCGCGCTGCCCGACTCCCCGCCCCGGCTGGAGCTGGACGATCCCCACCTCGAGCGGGCCGTCGCGGCACGATCCGCCGCCCGGATGTCCGACGCCGACCGGGTACGGCCGCTGTCGCTGCAGCACGCGGCGTACGTCATCTACACGTCGGGGTCGACCGGGCATCCCAAGGGTGTGGTGGTCACCCACGCGGGTCTCGACCCGCTGCTCGGCGCCGCGGTGACGCTGTACGGCGTGACGTCGCGCGCGCGGTTCCTGCACGTGTGCTCGCCCAGCTTCGATCCGTCGGTGCTCGAGTGGATGGCCGCGTTCTCCCAGGGCGCGACTCTGGTCGTGGTGCCCTCGACGATCGTCGGCGGGCCCGAACTCGCGGAACTGCTACGGGCCGAACGGGTCAGCCACACCATCGTCACGCCGGCGGTGCTGGGGACGGTCGATCCGTCGGGACTCGACCGTCTCGAGGTCGTGTCCGTCGGAGGGGACGTGACCTCGCCGCAACTGCTGGCGCGGTGGGCGCCGGGACGGAGCTACTTCAACGGCTACGGGCCGACGGAAACGACGATCATCTCGTCGTTCGCGCGGCTGCAGCCCGGGCGTCCGGTCACCATCGGCCGGCCCGTACCGGGGGCGGCCGCGCTGGTGCTGGACTCCCGGCTGCGGCCGGTGCCGGCCGGCGTGGCCGGCGAGTTGTACCTGGCCGGGGCCGCTCTCGCGCGGGGCTACCACCGGCGCAGCGGGTTGTCGGCGGCCCGGTTCGTGGCGAACCCGTTCGGAGCGCCGGGCACGCGGATGTACCGCACCGGCGACGTGGTCCGATGGCGCAGCACCGGCGCGGTCGCCGAACTGGAGTACCTCGGGCGCAGCGACTTCCAGGTCAAGCTGCGTGGATTCCGGATCGAGCTCGGCGAGATCGACGCCGCCCTGGAGCGGAACCCCTCCGTCGCGCAGGCCACCACGGTGCTGCACACCGATCCGCGGGGCGGGGACCGGCTCGTCGGCTACGTCGTCGGCGCGGCCGGCGCCGTACCCGACCCGGCGCACCTGCGCGAGTTCCTCGCCGGGGAACTACCGAACCACATGGTGCCCGGCCACCTCGTCGTGCTCGACGCCCTGCCTCTCACTGCCGGGGGCAAGCTGGACAGGCGGGCACTGCCGGTGCCGCTGCCCGAGTCGGCCGAGTACTGCGCCCCCGCCACGTCCGACGAGGAGGCGGTCGCAGATGTGTACGGGGCCGTGCTCGGGGTCGAGCGGGTCGGACGCGCCGACGACTTCTTCGCGCTCGGCGGCAACTCGCTGCTCGCGATGCAGGTCATCGCGCGGCTCGATGCCGCCCTCGGCGTCCGGGTCCCGGTGCGGACGTTGTTCGAAGCGCCGACCGTGTCGGCCCTGGCGGCGCGGATGGGGGAGCCGGTCGCGGCCGCATCCCGGATGCCCCTGCGCCGCCGGCGGCGCCCCGAACGGATTCCGCTGTCGCTCGCGCAGCGGCGGATGTGGTTCTTCAACCGGTTCGACCCGGACTCCGCCGCCTTCAACATCCCGCTCGTGCTGCGATTGACCGGGGCGCTCGATGTGCCGGCGCTGCAGGCGGCACTGCGCGACCTGCTCGCCCGGCACGAGGCCCTGCGCACCGTCTTCCCCGACTCCGACTCCGGACCGTTCCAGGTGATCGTTCCGCTCGAGGACGTACCGCTCGATCTGGCGGCACAGGAGGTGGCCGAGGACGAGCTGCGCCCGCGGATCGCCGCACTCGTCTCCCGAGGGTTCGACGTCACCGGTGCGGTACCCGTCCGGGCGGCCCTGTTGCGGCTCACCGACGAGGACCATGTGCTGGTCGTCGTCGTTCACCACATCGCGAGCGACGGCGGATCCCGGGCCCCGATGGCCCGGGACCTGGCCACCGCGTACCTGTCCCGCCGAGCGGGCAGAGCACCGGAGTGGACTCCGCTGCCGGTGCAGTACGCCGACTACGCACTGTGGCAACAGGATGTGCTGGGGTCCGAGGACGATCCCGATTCGATGCTCGCGCGCCAGCTGAACTACTGGACCACGGCGCTGGCGGACCTGCCGGATCTGGTGGAACTGCCCACCGACCGCCCGCGGCCCGCCGTGCAGACCGGGCGCGGCGCGAGCGTCGACTTCGCCCTGGACGAGGAGTTGGCCACCCGGCTCGATCGGCTCTCCCGGGAGCACGGGGTGACGTTCTTCATGCTCGTGCACGCCGCGCTGGCGGTCCTGCTGGCCCGCCTGTCCGGTACCGGTGACATCCCCGTCGGGGCGCAGGTCGCCGGCCGCGGCGAGGAGGCACTCGACGATCTCGTGGGGATGTTCGGCAACACCCTCGTGCTGCGCACCCGGATCGACCCGGACGCCACGTTCGCCGAGATCCTCGCCGCCGTGCGGGAGGTGGACCTCGCCGCCTTCGGCAACCCCGACGTCCCGCTCGAACGGCTCGTGGAGATCCTCGATCCCGCCCGGTCCACCGCGCATTCGGCCCTGTTCCAGGTGCTGCTCGTGGTGCACAACTTCACCCGCTCCGAGATCGCGTTGCCGGACCTGCACATCGCGCCGGTCGGCACGGCCACGGGCGGCGCCAAACTCGATCTCGAGATCCACCTGACCGAGATGCGCGACGAGCAGGGGCGGCGGGACGGGATCGCCGGATCCGTCGTCTACGCGTGCGACCTGTTCGACGAGGACACCGTGCGGACGTTCGCCGCCCGGCTCGCGTCGATCCTGGAGGTGGCGGCGGACGATCCGGGCGTTCCGGTCGGCGGCATCGACCTGCGCACCGCACAGGAACGTGCCCGGCTCGACGAGCTGAACCGGACCGCCGCGCCGCTCGGCGACCGGTTGGTACTGGACGCGTTCACCCGGCAGGTGCGGCGCACCCCCGGCGCGACGGCAGTCGTCTTCGAGGACACCGTGCTGACCTACGCACAGTTCGCCTCTCGGGTGGACCGGCTCGCACGGCGCCTCGTTGCGTGCGGCGTCGGTCCCGATCGGCTGGTCGGCGTCCACATGAGCCGATCGGTCGAGATGATGGTCGGCATCTATGCGGTTCTCCGGGCCGGTGGCGGGTACGTGCCGCTCGACCCGGAGCATCCCGCCGAGCGAACGGCGTACGTCCTGGCCACGGCCGAGCCGGTGGTGGTGCTGACCACGACGCGCGATCGGGGCTCGCTCCCCGATTCCGTCCCGGCCCTGGTGGTCGACGAAGCGGACTTCGCCCCGGCGCGGGGCACCGAGTTCGCCGACCATGAGCGCCTGGCGCCGCTGCATGGGGCGAACATCGCCTACGTGCTCTACACCTCCGGGTCGACGGGCCGGCCCAAGGGCGTTGCCGTCACCCACGGCGCCGTCGTCAACCAGATGACGTGGATGCGCGAGCGCTACGAATTCGGCATCGGGGACACGGCGCTGCAGAAGACCCCCATCACGTTCGACGCGTCGGTATGGGAGCTGTTCTTCCCGCTGCAGGTCGGTGCGCGGCTCGTGATCGCGGCACCGGGAGGCCACCGAGACCCGGACTACCTGGCCCGCCTGTCGCGGCAGTGGGCCGTCGGCATCCTCGAGTTCGTCCCGACGATGCTCGCCCTGTTCCTCGCCGATCCCGCACTCGAACTGCCGGCGACACTGAAGTACCTGTCCGTCGGTGGCGAGGCGCTGCCGGCAGAGCTCGCGGCCCGGTTCGCCGAACGCTCGGATGCGCGGCTGGACAACACGTACGGCCCGACCGAGGCGACCGTCACCGCGACCGTGCTGCGCTGTGCCGGACGTCGCACCGATGCCGGCACCGTGCCGATCGGCCACCCGATCCGCAACACCACCACGTACGTTCTCGACGAGCGGCTGAATCCGGTGCCGATCGGGGTGCCGGGGGAGTTGTATCTCGGTGGGGTGCAACTTGCCCGCGGTTACCATGCCCGACCGGATCTGACCGCCGAGCGGTTCGTCGCGCACCCCGGCGGGGCGCGGCTGTACCGCACCGGCGACCGGGTCCGGTGGTTGCCGGACGGTACGCTCGAGTTCCTGGGCCGCAACGACTTCCAGGTGAAGGTGCGTGGTCTGCGGATCGAGCTGGGGGAGATCGAGGCGGCACTCCTGGCGCAGCCGGCGGTGGCGCAGGCCGTCGTGACCGTCCACGACGGGACCCACGGCGCGCAGATCGCCGCGTACGTCGTGTCCGAGGACGGTGCCGAGGCCGACGCGGACGTCGTTCGCACGGCAGTGGGGCGCCTGCTGCCGCGGTACATGGTGCCCGACGTGGTGACCGTGCTCGGGGCGCTGCCGCTCACCACATCCGGAAAGGTGGATCGCCGGGCCCTGCCCGAACCGGTCCTGGCCGTCCGCGAGTTCCGGGCGCCCACCACCGCGATCGAGAAGACCGTCGCCGCGGTGATCGGTGAGGTGCTCGGCACGGAGCGGCTCGGTCTCGACGACGACTTCTTCGCGCTCGGCGGGAACTCGCTGATCGCCACGCGCGTCGTCGCCCGGATCGGGTCGGCGCTGTGCGCGGCGGTGCCCGTGCGCGTGATCTTCGAAGCGTCGACGATCGAGTCGCTGTCGGCCGCCGTGGAACGGTACATCGGGTCCGGCGGCCTGCCCGCCCTGGCGGCCCGGCCACGTCCGGAGCGGATCCCGCTGTCGCCGGCCCAGCAGCGGATGTGGTTCCTCAGCCGATTCGAGGCCACGGCGGCGGCCTACAACATCCCGATGGCCGTGCGGCTGACCGGGCGACTGGATCCGGCCGCGTTGCAGTCGGCGGTCGCCGACGTGGTCGCCCGCCACGAGGTCCTCCGGACCGTCTATCCGGAGGTCGACGGAACTCCGGTCCAGCAGATACTGCCCGCGGGCGCCGGTGTGCCCACCCTGCGCCCGACGGACGTCGACGACTCGGAACTCCACGCCGCCGTCCGGTCGGCGGCGGCGGTCGGATTCGATGTCACCCGGTCCGTTCCGGTTCTCCTGCGGCTGTTCCGGCTGTCCCCGGCCGAACACGTCCTGCTCGTCGTGGTGCACCATATCGCCGCCGACGGCTACTCCGTGGCGCCGCTCGTCCGGGATCTCGCCCTCGCGTACAGCGCGCGACGGGAGGGCCGTGAACCCGCATGGCGGCCACTGCCGGTGCAGTATGCGGACTACACGCTGTGGCAGCGGGACGTGCTGGGCAGTGAGGCCGATCCCGCCTCGCGCGTCTCCCGCCAGCTCGCCTACTGGACCGACGAACTGGCCGGGTTGCCCGACCAGTTGCCTCTGCCCACGACCCGGCCGCGGCCTCCGGTGCAGTCCTACCGGGGAGACCGGGTTCCCGTCACGATCGACGCGGACCTGCACGGCCGGGTGACCGCGCTCGCGGCGGCAACGAGGACCACCCCCTTCACGGTCGTGCACACGGCCTTCGCGGTGCTGCTGGCCCGGCTGTCCGGCACCGAGGACGTCGCCGTGGGCACCCCGGTGGCCGGGCGAGGTGAGGCGGCCCTCGACGACCTGATCGGGATGTTCGTGAACACCCTCGTGTTCCGCACGCGGGTCGACCCCGCCGTCTCCTTCGCGTCGCTCCTCGCGCAGGTCCGGGAGAAGGACATCCAGGCCCTGGCCCATGCGGACGTCCCGTTCGAACGGCTTGTCGAGGCGCTGGCGCCGGCCCGGTCCATGGCGCGGCATCCGCTGTTCCAGGTCGGGCTGTCCTTCCAGAACCTCGGAGCGGTCGCCTTCGAGCTACCCGACCTGGTCGCGGCTCCGGTCGACGTCGCAGGGGAGATCGCCCAGTTCGACCTGCACCTGATCGTCGGTGACAGTTACGGCGCGGACGGGACGCCGGCGGGTATCGGCGGGCATCTGTCCTACGCCACCGATATCTTCGACGTACGCGCGGCCGCGTCCATCGCGGACCGGTTCGTTCGGATCCTGGGCGAACTCGTCTCGGTTCCCGATCGGGCGGTCGGCGACGCCGATCTGCTCGGCGCCGAGGAACGTCGGGCGCTGCTCGAGGCGGCGAACGACACCCGGGTCGAGGTTGCGGGCGGCGACTGCCTCCCCGATCTGTTCCAGCACCGGGTGCACGAACGCCCGGGGTCGGTCGCGCTCGTCGGGGACGGGGTGCAGCTGACCTTCGGGGAGCTCGGCGCTCGCGTCGCCCGGCTGGCCCGCGCGCTGGTGGCGGCCGGCGTCGGGCCGGAAACCCGGGTCGGTCTGATGATGCCCGGCTCCGTGGACCTCGTCGTCGCCATGTACGCGGTGTCGGTCGCCGGGGGCGCGTACGTTCCGCTCGATCCGTCGCTGCCGATCACCAGGCTGACCCGCATGGTCGAGGCGGCGCGGCCGGCGACGGTGCTCGCGACGGCGATGTCGACGCGCGTCGCGAGGGAGGTTGTGCCGGAGCCGATCCCGGTCATCGATACCTCGGGTGTGGACCTGTCGCGGTACTCGGCCGCCCCGTTGACCGACGCCGATCGGCGTGCGCCGCTGCGGCCCTCGAACCTCGCCTACATACTGTTCACGTCGGGATCGACCGGTGTGCCCAAGGGCGTGGCGGTGGACCACGGCGCGGTGGTCAACCAGTTGCGCTGGATGCATGCGGAATTCGGGTTCGGTCCGGACGAGGTGACGGTGCAGCGGACCGTGGCGACGTTCGACCTGTCGGTGTGGGAATTCTGGGGCGCGACGACATGTGGCGGCCGGCTGGTGGTGGCGGATCCCGAGGCTCGCCGCGATCCGCTCCGCCTGCTCGCCCTCGTCGAGCGCGAGTTCGTGACGACGCTGTACCTGGTTCCGTCCCTGCTGAGCGCCCTGATCACCGTTGCAGACCGAGAGTTGCCGACCTCGGTGCGGCGGGTGCTCTCGATCGGGGAGACGCTACCGGGTGCCGTGGCCGGGGCGTGGCGCCGGTCGAGCCGGGCGGAACTCGTCAATCTGTACGGACCCACCGAGGCGGCCGTGTCGGTGACGGCGCACCGGGTCACGGGAGCGGACACCGACCAGGTGCCGATCGGGGTGCCCGAGTGGAACACCCGCGTGTACGTACTCGACCGGCGGCTGCGGCCCGTGCCGGCCGGAGTGACCGGCGAACTCTACCTGGCGGGCCGGCAACTCGCGCGGGGCTACAGCGGCAGCCCCGGGGCGACCGCGGACCGGTTCGTTGCCGACCCCTTCGGTGCCGGCGGTCGTCTGTACCGCACCGGCGATCTGGCCCGGTGGACCGCTGCGGGCGTCCTCGAGCACCTGGGGCGCGGGGACTCCCAGGTCAAGCTTCGGGGTTTCCGGATCGAACTCGGGGACATCGAGGCGGCGCTGCTGCGCCTGCCCGCCTTGGCGGCCGCGGTCGCCACGGTGCACCACGACACCGTGACCGGCGCTCGGATCGTCGCGTATGTCATTGCCGCGCAGGGTGAATCGGGCCTCGACGGGGCGGCCCTGCGGAGCGCGCTCGCGGACGAGCTGCCGAACTACATGATGCCGGCCTCGATCATGTGCCTGGACCGGCTCCCCGTCGGAACGACGGGCAAGGTCGATCGCGGCGCGCTGCCCGCGCCGATGCCCGAGCGGGCGTGTTACCGGGCTGCGGCGACGCCCGTCGAACGCGCGGTTGCGCAGGTGTTCGCGGACGTCCTCGCCGCGGACCGGGTCGGAACCGACGACGACTTCTTCGTTCTCGGCGGATCCTCGCTCGTGGCCGTGCGGGCGACCCGGGAACTCGCGCGCCGGCTCGGCCGTCCGGTGCCGCTCGAGTGGGTGTTCGCCCATCCGACGGTGGGGGACCTGGCGGCCCGGATCGAGCGGTCGGCGGGGGAGAAGCCGCCGGCGAGCGGGTCCGCCGACTCGTCCCTGGACGTGCTGCTGCCGCTGCGCGAGGGCGACGACGGACGCGATCCGGTGTTCTTCGTCCATCCGGTGATCGGTCTCGCCTGGAGCTTCGCCTCGCTCGCCGGCTACGTCGAGCCGGGCCGTCCGGTCTACGGATTGCAGTCCCCGGCGCTGTCCGGGGAGTCGGACCTACCGGATTCGATCGAGTCCTGGGCGGCGCGGTATGTCTCGGAGGTCCGGCGGGTCCATCCGGACGGTCCCTTCCACCTGGTCGGATGGTCCCTCGGCGGGGTGATCGCCCACGAGATGGCGGTCCAGCTCCAGCGCGTCGGACTCGAGGTCGGTTCGCTCGTGCTGCTCGACTCCTATCTGCCCGATGCCGTGCGCGGCCCGGTGGACCCGGTTGCGGTGGCTGCGGCGGCCTTCGGCGCGAACGGCGCCGGCGGCGGGGACCCGGCGTACGCCCTCGGTGACGTCGGGAAGCTCGCCGACGAGATCGATCCCACCCTCGCCTCGTCCGTCCTCACGAGCATCGACTGCTCGTTCGAGGCGCTCGAGCGGCACGTGCCGGCCCGGTACGAGGGACGCGTTCTCTTCGTCGGCGCCGCGCCGCAGGCCGTGCCGGATCCCGATTCCGGCCGGGACTGGTCACCGTACGTCTCCGGCGGCGTGCATCGGCACGACCTGCCGACCTCGCATTGGGAGATGACCGGGCCGAGTGCGTGCGCTCGTCTCGGGCCACTGCTGGCGCGCTGGACGTCCGACGGCTCCTGCCCGGAATGCGACGGCGTGGAACGCTGACCCATGGGCAAGCGGCGGTCGCCGCGTTCGTGGCGGCGGACCCCGCAGGCATCGGCGTGCTCAAGCTCACATTCGACATCGTTCGTAAGATGTCCAACATTTGGATGAAATGTACGCAGTGTCCAGGTGTGGCGGTGTCCGCGGGTGCGATCGGTGCGGCCGAACGGACGGGGTGGCGACGAGGTCCTTCGCCTCGTCGCATCGAAACTCGCAGGTGACGAGTCGATCCCGGCGTCAGGGACGGAATCTTCTCGGCTCCGTCGCGCGAGGTGGTCCGACCCGCACCCGACGCTCTCGACGAGCCGGTGGCTCCTGTCCGGAATGCCGGTCTACCCATCGGTAACTTAGTTTCCGGATGTACGTACAGGTGGCACGGTTTGTTTTCGTGTGGAATGGTGACGAAGTGCTCTAGCGCCGGGAATCGTCGGGGTTCCGGTGCGCGAGGCGCAGTGGAGCGGCGACCGCCGGGGGAGGACGGGCGTCGCTGTATTTTGTGACACCCCGGCGGTGAACGGAGCCGGAACGCGCACGCGTGCAACGGCTCCGGAATTCGGAGGGGAGAGCCGATGAAGGTGATCGACCGAACCGTCCGCGGAAGTCTCCGCGGTTCGCGCCGCCGGACGCCCACGGCACTGCTGCCGCACCTGCTGTCGGCGGCCGTCGAACGCGATCCCGACGCGCCGGCTCTCACGTCGGAGGGACGCACCCTCACCTACCGCGAGGCCGACGCCGAATCGTCCCGGCTCGCCCGGCTGCTCATCGCTCGGGGAATCGGGCCCGAGGACCGCGTCGCGGTGCTCCTCACCCGCTCGATCCGGTCTGTTCTCGCCGCCTGGGCGGTGGCCAAGGCGGGCGCGGCGTTCGTGCCGGTGGACCCCCTCTACCCGGCCGATCGGGTCCGCTACATGCTGTCGGACTCCGACGCCCGCCTCGCCCTCACGGTGGCCGAGCACCGGCACGCCGTACCCGACGGGTTCGACACCGTCGTCCTGGACGGCGCCGAGATCCGGAGGGAACTCGACGCCTGCCCGGCCGAGCCGCTCGCCTTCGTCGACCGCGTGCGGACGCTGCGTCCCGACCATCCCGCCTACGTCATCTACACCTCGGGCTCCACGGGACAGCCGAAGGGCGTCGTGGTCACCCAGTCCGGGCTCGCCGCCTTCTGCGCCGAGCAGGTCGAGCGCTACCACCTCACACCCGGCGCCCGCACCCTGCACTTCGCGTCCCCCAGCTTCGACGCGTCGGTGCTCGAGCTGTTGCTCGCCGTCGGCGCCGGGGCGACGATGGTCGTCGCCCCGCCCTCCGTGTACGGCGGCGACGAGCTGGCCGAGCTGCTGCGCAGCGAACGGGTCACACACGCCTTCGTGACCCCGGCGGCCCTCGCCTCGGTGGATCCCGCCGGTCTGGACGACCTCGGTGTGGTGGTGGTCGGCGGCGAGGCGTGCCCGCCGGACCTCGTGGCGCGCTGGGCACCCGGCCGCCGGTTCCACAACGGGTACGGCCCCACGGAGACCACGATCATGACGAACATCACCGGGCCGCTGCGGCCCGGCGAACCCGTCACGATCGGCCGGCCGATTCGCGGGGTCGCCGCCGAGGTCCTCGATTCCCGCCTTCGACTCGTGCCGGCGGGCACGGCCGGCGAGCTGTACCTGACCGGGCCCGGCCTCGCCCGCGGCTATCACGATCGCCCCGGACTCACGGCCGCGCGCTTCGTCGCCGCGCCCGGGGGTGCCCGAAGGTACCGCACCGGTGACCTGGTGCGGTCCCCGCGCTCGGCACGCGAGGGCATCTCGTACCTGGGCCGGAACGACTTCCAGGTCAAGGTGCGTGGCTTCCGCATCGAACTCGGCGAGATCGATGCGGCATTCGCCGCGCATCCCACCGTCGACTTCGCCGCCACCGTCGGCCACCGGGGCGCGACGGGGGACACCCGTCTCGTCACCTACGTGCACCCCGCCCCCGATGCCGCGATCGACGCCGCCGCGCTCACGGCCTTCGTCGCCGAACGACTGCCGTCGCACATGATTCCGTCGTCGGTGATCGCGTTGGAGACCATCCCGCTGACGCCGGTGGGCAAGCTCGACCGCGCGGCCCTGCCCGAGCCCGGGATCGCGTCGGCCCCGTACCGGGCGCCGGCCACCGTCGCGGAGGTGGCCGTCGCGGAGGCGTTCGCCGACGTGCTCGGGGTGCCGCGGGTCTCGGCCGACGACGACTTCTTCGACCTGGGCGGCAACTCGTTGCTCGCCACCCGCGTGATCGGCCGGATCAGGGCAGCGCTCGACGTCACCGTCTCGGCCGCCGACCTGTTCGACGCCACCACGGTCGAGTCGCTCGCGGCCCGGGTGGCGGCCGCGCCGGCGGCCGCCCGCGGCCTGCTGCCGCGGCGTCCGCGCCCCGGCCGGATCCCGCTCTCTCCCGCGCAGCAGCGCATGTGGTTCCTCAACCGCCTCGATCCGGACTCGGCGGTGTTCAACATCCCGCTCGCCGTGCGGCTGTCCGGCAGGCTCGACGTCGACGCCATGTGCGCGGCCGTGCGGGACGTCGTCGCGCGGCACGAAACGCTACGGACGGTGTACCCCGAGGTCGACGGCGTCGGCGAGCAGCGCATCCTCGACGTCGGGGACCTTCCGCTCGACCTCGGGCCGGAGGACGCGACCGCCTCCGACGCCCCGGCCCGCCTGGCCGGCTTCGCGGGCAGGCGCTTCGACGTCACCGGCGAAGTACCCGTCCGCGCCCGGCTCTTCCGGATCGCCGACGACGAGCACGTGCTCGCCGTGGTCCTCCACCACATCGCCGGTGACGGCTCGTCGCTGGGGCCGCTCGTCCGGGACCTGGTCACCGCCTACACCGCACGGTCCGCGGGGCAGGAGCCGTCGTGGAAGCCCCTGCCGGTCCAGTACGCCGACTACACGCTGTGGCAACTCGACGCCCTGGGTGACGAGGACGATCCCCGGTCCGGGACGGCCCGGCAGCTGGCCTACTGGCGGCGTGCCCTCGCCGGCATCCCGGAGCACCTCGACCTCGCCACCGACCGGCCGCGCCCTGCGGTCATCGGCCATGCGGGCGAACGGGTTTCGGCGCAGATCGACGAGGCCTCCCACGACGCGATCGCGGCCCTCGCGCGCGAGCACGGCGTGACCCCGTTCATGGTGATGCACGCGGTGCTCGCGGTGCTGCTCGCGCGGGTGTCGAACACCCACGACGTCGTCGTCGGCACCCCCGTCGCGGGACGCACGGCCCCCGAACTCGACGGCCTGATCGGGATGTTCGTCAACATGCTCGCCCTGCGGACGGACGTCGACGTCGCCGCGTCGTTCACGGCGCTGCTCGAGCAGGTCCGCGACACCGATCTGCAGGCGTTCGCGCACGCCGACGTGCCCTTCGAACGCCTCGTCGAGGTGCTCGACCCGGTCCGGTCCACCGCACGTCATCCGATCTTCCAGGTGGGGTTCTCGTACCAGAACTTCGCCGGGGAAGCCCTCGAGCTGCCGGAGCTCCGGATCGCACCGGTCGAGAGTGGTTCGTACGCAGCGCGTTTCGATCTCCACGTCACGGTGGTCGATCACGGTGCGGGCGGCGGACCGGGCGGTTTCGACGTCGAGTTCGGTTACGCCACCGACCTGTTCGATGCGCCGTCGATCCAGCGTCTGCTCGACCGGTATCTGCGGATTCTGCGGGCGATCGTCGCCGAACCCGACGCCGTCGTCGGCGACATCGATCTGCACGACGCCACGGAACTCGCCGGGATGATGCGGGCATGGGAGGCCGAACAGGCCGACCTCACCGTCGGCCGGACCCTCGTCGACCTGTTCGACGAGCAGGTCGCGGCAACCCCGGACGCACCCGCGCTGGTGTTCCGCGGCGGCACCCTCACCTACCGGGAGTTCGACGAGCGCGTCACCCGGCTCGCCCGCCACCTCGTGGCGCAGGGAGTGGGACCGGAATCCACGGTGGCCCTGTGCATCCGGCGTTCGGTCGATCTCGTGGTGGCGATGTACGCCGTCGCCAGGGCCGGCGGCGCCTACCTGCCGCTGGACCCCGACCACCCCGCGGCCCGCAACGAGTACATCCTCGACGCCGCGGGCCCGCAGTGCGTGCTGTCGACCACCGCAGACCGGGTCGACGCGCTGGCCGGGCGGACGGTGCTCGACGTCGACCGCCTCGACCTGAGCGACGTCGATCCCGCGCCGCTCGGTGACGCGGACCGACGGGCACCGCTGCGCGCCGCGAACACCGCCTACGTCATCTACACCTCCGGATCGACCGGGCGCCCGAAGGGCGTGGCCGTGCCGCACGAGGCGATCGTCAACCAGATCGCCTGGAAGCGGGCGCACTACGATCTCGGCCCCGACGACGCGGTACTGCTCAAGACCGCCGCGACCTTCGACCTGTCGGTGTGGGAGTTCTGGTCCGCGCTCACCTGCGGGGCCCGCCTGGTGATCGCCGCCCACGACGGGCACCGCGACCCGTCCTACCTCAACGACCTGATCCGCCGGGAGAAGGTCACGACCCTGCACGTGGTGCCGTCGATGCTCGAGGCGCTGCTCGAGGACTCGGCCGGCGAGCTGCCCGACACCGTGCGCCGCGTCCTCGCCATCGGCGAGGTGCTGCCCACCCCGACGGCGGAGCGCGCGCTCGGCGCCTCGAACGCGGACCTGGTGAACCTGTACGGCCCCACGGAGGCGGCCGTCTCCGTGACCGCGCACGCGGTCACCGCGCTCGCGCACACGTCGGTGCCGATCGGCGACCCCATCCCCAACACCCAGACGTTCGTCCTCGACGAGCGGATGCACCCCGTGCCGCCGGGCGTGGCCGGCGAACTGTACCTGGCCGGGGTGCAGCTCGCCCGCGGGTACCTGGGCCGCCCCGGCCTGACCGCGGAGCGGTTCGTCGCCAATCCGTTCGGTGCGCCCGGCTCCCGCCTCTACCGCACCGGGGACGTGGTGCGCTGGCGCGTCGACGGCGACGACCCCGGCCGCGGCACCCTGGAATACCTCGAGCGCGCCGACTTCCAGGTCAAGGTGCACGGGTTCCGGATCGAACTCGGTGAGGTCGAGGCCGCGCTGCGCGCCCTTCCTGCGATCCGCGACGCCGCGGTCACCGTCCACGGCGGGGACCGGCTGGTGGCCTTCCTGGTCCCGGCCGCCGGGCAGGTCGACGTCGCCCATCTGCGGGCCGCGCTGGCCGAGACCCTGCCCTCCTACATGGTGCCCGCCGGCTTCGTCACCCTCGAGGCGTTGCCGCTGAACCCGCACGGCAAGCTGGACCGGGCGGCACTCCCCGAGCCGGTGATCGCCCCGCGGAGCCACCGCCCGCCGCGCACTCCGCTCGAGACGGAGGTCGCCGCCGCCTACCGCGAGGTCCTCGCACCGGCGACCGAGACCGGGGAGTTCCGGGTCGGCCTGGACGACGACTTCTTCGACCTCGGGGGGAACTCGCTCAGCGCCGTGCGGGTGATCGCCCGGCTGCGCGAGCGCACGAACCTGCCGGTGTCGCTGCAGTGGCTGTTCCTCACGCCCGCCGTCGAAGCCCTCGCCGCCCGGATCGAGGCATCCGCCGGCGATTCCGATCCGGCCGATCACACCGCAGGGTTCGACGCGGTGCTGCCCCTGCGCCCGGGCGGTTCCGCCGAGCCGGTCTTCTGCATCCACCCGGTGATCGGTCTGTCGTGGAGTTTCGCCGGACTGGCCCGCCACCTCGACCCCGAGCGTCCGCTCTACGGACTGCAGTCCCCGGCCCTGCGCGACGACGAACCGCTGCCCGAGAGCATCGAGGCGTGGGCGGCCGACTACGCGGCCCGGATCCGGCGTGTCCAGCCGGCCGGTCCGTACCACCTCGTCGGCTGGTCGCTGGGCGGGATCCTCGCCCACGCCGTCGCGGTCCGCCTGCGCGCCGACGGCGACAAGGTCGCCACCCTCGCCCTGCTCGACGCGCATCCGCCCACCGCGCCGACCGGGACCGTCCCCTCCGCGGTCACCGTCGCCGACCTGCTCGGCGCGATCGGAACCGACATCGGGGCCGACGTCGACCTGGCGGAGTTCACCCCCGAGCAGGCACTGGAGCTGCTCTCCGACCTGCCGGCCCCGTTCGACGCGCTGTCCCTGCCCCGGCTCGAACGCATCTTCGAGGGCGTGCGCCTGTCCTACCGGCTGCTCGGCGAGCACCGGCCCGCCCGATACGACGGTGATCTGCTGTTCTTCGCCGCGGGGGAGGACGGAACCTCGGCCGCCCGCGCCGCGCAGCAGTGGCGGGCCCACGTCACCGGCACGCTGGCGGTCGAATCGGTCCAGGCCACCCACTGGCGGATGACGTCGCAGGAAGCCCTCGCCCGGATCGGCCCGGTGCTGGACCGCTGGATCGGGGGCGCCCGCTGACCCGTATCCTCCGTCGTCCTCCCGGCGACCGCGGCGGGTGATCGGCGGTCGACCGCCCGGTTTCGGCCGTAACGAAGCGCCCGACGCCCCGATGGTCTAATGGGGCTGGCGCGTGCCACCCTGCACTGTCGTGTGCAGAGGGCAGCGGCTGGGACGATGAGGGATACGCGAGGTGGATGATGCCTGGAGTGCACGCGCAGGACGACCGGCGACGGAGCACGCGGGGATGAGTGTCGACGGTTCGGGGGACCGACGACCGGACGAATCACGCAGCCGCCGGCCGGTCCGGCAGCGGCCCACACGCCGGCGCGGACCCCGCGTCGCCCTCCTGCCCCAGCTCCTGGCCGCCGCGGTCGAACGGGACCCCGGCGCACCCGCCGTGGTGTTCGAGGACCGCACCCTGAGCTACGGCGAGCTCGACTCTGCCTCTTCCCGGCTGGCGCGGCTGCTCATCCGGCGGGGGATCGGCCCGGAGGATGTGGTGGCGGTCGCCGTACCCCGCTCGATCGAGTCGGTGCTGTCGGTGTGGGCCGTCGCCAAGACCGGCGCCGCCTTCGTGCCCGTCGACCCGAACTATCCGGACGACCGCGTCCGGCACATGATCGACGACTCGGGGGCCCGGGCCGGCCTGACCCTCGCAGCCTCGGTGCCCGGCCTGCCCGGCTCCGTGCCCTGGATCGCCCTCGATTCCGCCGAGACCCGCACCGCCCTCGCCGAGCAGTCCGCAGCGCCCGTCGCGCTCGACGACCGGGTCCGGACGCTGCGGGCGGAGCATCCGGCCTACGTGATCTACACCTCCGGTTCCACGGGCCGGCCCAAGGGCGTGGTCGTCACCCACACCGGTCTCGAGGGCTTCTGCGCCGAGCAGGTCGAGCGGTACACGCTGACCCCCGGCTCGCGGACCCTGCACTTCGCCTCGCCCAGCTTCGACGCCTCCGTCCTCGAGCTGCTGCTCGCCGTCGGCGCGGGCGCCACCATGGTGATCGCCCCACCGTCCGTGTACGGCGGCGCGGACCTCGCCGAACTGCTGCGCAGCCGGCGGGTCACCCACGCCTTCGTCACGCCCGCGGCCCTGGCGTCCGTCGACCCCGCCGGGCTGGACACCCTCGGCGTGGTGATCGTGGGTGGCGAGGCGTGCCCACCGGACCTGGTCGCGCGATGGGCGCCCGGTCGCCGCTTCTTCAACGGCTACGGCCCCACCGAGACCACGATCATGACCAACATCTCGCACGCGCTGCAGCCCGGCGAGCAGGTCACCATCGGCCGGGCCGTCCGCGGGATGACCGCGCACGTGCTGGACGAGCGCCTCAATCCCGTCCCGGCCGGTGTCGTGGGGGAGCTGTATCTCGAAGGACCCGGCCTCGCCCGCGGCTACCACCGCCGCGCCGCGCTGACGGCCGAGCGGTTCGTCGCCGGGCCCGGCGGTACCCGCCTGTACCGGACCGGTGACCTCGTCCGATCGGGCGAGACCGGCCTGATCTACGCGGGGCGCAACGACTTCCAGGTCAAGATCCGCGGATTCCGCATCGAACTCGGCGAGATCGACGCCGCGCTGGCCGCGCACCCCGATGCCGACTTCGCCGTCACGGTGGGACGGCCGACCCCGTCGGGGGAGGCCCGGCTGGTGTCGTACGTCCACCCCGTGCCGGGTGCGGTCGTCGACCCCGACGCGCTGACCGAGTTCGTCGCCCGTCGGCTGCCGGCGCACATGGTGCCGACCGTGATCGTGCCGCTCGACCGGATCCCGCTGACGCCGGTCGGCAAGCTCGACCGGGCGGCCCTGCCCGAACCGGAGCTGCCCACCCACGAGTACCGCGCGCCCCGCTCCCTCACGGAACAGGCGGTGGCGGAGGTGTTCACGGAGCTGCTCGGCACCGAGCGGGCCGGCCTCGACGACGACTTCTTCGAGCTCGGCGGCAACTCGCTCGTCGCCACCCGCGCGGCCGCCCGCCTCGGGGAACGGCTCGCCACCCGGGTCCCCGCGCGGCTGCTGTTCGAGGCGTCCACCGTCGAAGGTCTCGCCGCACTCGTCGAACCCGCCGTCGGTGAAGGAGCGCAGCAACCGCTCGTCGCCGGGCCGCGCCCCGATCCGATCCCGCTGTCCCTCGCGCAGCAGCGGATGTGGTTCCTCAACCGGTTCGATCCGGCGTCGGCCGCGAACAACATCCCCGTCGCACTGCGCGTCCGCGGCGGGCTCGACGTCGATGCCCTGCGCCGGGCCCTCGCCGACGTCGTGACCCGGCACGAGGTGCTGCGCACCGTCTATCCCGACCGCGACGGCGTCGGGTCCCAGCTGGTCCTCCCGCCGGAGCAGGCGGCGCACTCCCTCGACCCGGTGCCGACGCCGCCCGACGAGATCCCCGGAGCGGTCGCCCGGCTCGCGACGGCCGGCTTCGACGTGACCGCCGAGGTGCCGCTGCGGGTCGCACTGCTGCGGTCGGCCGACGACGAGCACGTCCTCGTCGTGGTCGTCCACCACATCGCCGCCGACGGCGCGTCCATCGCCCCCTTCGTGCGGGACCTGGTCACCGCGTACGTCGCCCGCACCGGCGGCGCGGCCCCCGCGTGGGAACCGCTCGCGGTGCAGTACGCCGACTACACCCTCTGGCAGCGCACGGTGCTCGGTGACGAGTCCGACCCCGCGTCGCCGGCCGCGCGGGAGATCGAGTTCTGGCGCGACGCGCTCGCCGACCTCCCGGATCGGCTCGACCTGCCGACCGACCGGCCCCGCCCGGTGGAGGCGTCGGGCCGCGGCGCCACCGTCGACTTCGAGGTCGATGCCGCCCTGCACGAGGCGGTCGAGGCCACCGCCCAGGCGACCGGCACGTCCGCGTTCATGGTCGTCCACGCCGCGCTGGCGGTGCTGCTGTCGCGCCTGTCGGGCACCGCGGACATCGCGATCGGCACGCCCGTCGCCGGCCGCGGCGAGCGTGCGCTCGACGACCTCGTCGGCATGTTCGTCAACACCCTCGTGCTGCGCACCCGCATCGAGCCGGACGCCACGTTCGCCGAACTGCTCGGCCGGGTCAAGGACACCGATCTCGCCGCGTTCGACAACGCGGAGCTGCCGTTCGAGCGGCTCGTGGAGGTGCTCGATCCGGTGCGATCGACCGGACACCACCCGCTGTTCCAGGTGGCGCTGTTCTTCCAGAACCTCGACCGTGCCGAGGTGACCCTGCCGGACGTCGAGATCGAGCCCGTCGACCTCGACGGAGCCATCGCCAAGTTCGATCTGCAGCTGACCGTCTCGCCGCGGGAGGAGGCCGGGAAGCCGGCCGGAATGTCGGCGCAGTTCACCTACGCCACGGACCTTTTCGACGAGTCCACGGTGCGGGATTTCGCCGGCCGTCTGATGCGTGTGCTCGCGGCGCTCACCGCCGACGCCGGCCGCGTGGTGGGCGACGTCGACCTCCTCGACACCGCCGAGCGCCGCGCCCTCGCCGCCGGCAACGACCGTGCGGTGCATCCGGTCCGGGCGGCCGGGCTCCTCGCCGCGTACCGGGACGCCGTCGCCCGCCACCCGGACGCGGTGGCCGTCGTCTTCGGTGCCGAGTCGCTCACCTACGCCGAGTTCGACGCCCGCGTCAACCGGCTCGCCCGCCACCTCGTCGGTCTCGGGGTCGGACCCGAAACCCTTGTGGCCCTCGCGATCCGGCGTTCGATCGAGCTCCCGGTCGCGCTGTACGCGGTCGTCGCGGCCGGCGGCGCCTACGTCCCGCTCGACCCCGACCATCCGGCCGAGCGCATCGGGCACATCCTGACCACCGCACAGCCGGTGTGTGTCCTGAGCACCCGCGCGGACGCGGCGGACCTGCCCGGCACGGTCGCCCCCGTCCTGGTCGACGAGTTCGACCTGCGGCGCTACGCGCCCGATCCGATCCGGGACGACGAACTGGCCGGTCCGATCCGCCCGGACACCCCTGCCTACGTGATCTTCACGTCCGGCTCCACGGGCCGCCCCAAGGGCGTGTGCGTCTCGCACGAGGCCATCGTCAACCAGCTCGAGTGGATGGCCCACGAGTACGAGATCACCGGCGCCGACGTCTATCTGCAGAAGACCGCCACCACTTTCGACGTGTCGCTGTGGGGCTGGTTCCTGCCCTTGCGCGCCGGCGCCACCCTCGTCGTCGCCACCCACGACGGTCACCGCGACCCCGTGTACGTCGCCGAGGCGATCGCCCGGCACGGCGTGACGCTGACCGACTTCGTGCCCTCGATGCTCACCGTGTTCGCCGCCCACGCGCCGGCCGGCACCTGCTCGACGCTGCGGCACGTGTTCGTGATCGGCGAAGCCCTGCCGCCCGAGACCGTCGACGCGTTCCGCCGCGTCTGCGCTGCCGCGGTGCACAACCTGTACGGCCCGACCGAGGCGGCGGTCTCGGTGACCTACTGGCCCGTCGGCGACGAGCGGCAGAGCGTGCCCATCGGCGTGCCGGAGTGGAACGTGCGCGTGTACGTCCTCGACGGTCGGCTGCACCCCGTCCCGGTCGGCGTGCCCGGCGAGTTGTACCTCGCCGGAGGGCAACTCGCGCGTGGCTACGTGGGCCGCCCGGACCTCACCGCGGATCGCTTCGTCGCCGACCCGGCCGGCGCCCCCGGCGCCCGCATGTACCGCACCGGTGACCTCGTCCGGTGGCGCCGCACCGCCGGTGGAGAGCACGTCCTCGACTACATCGGCCGCACCGACTTCCAGGTGAAGTTCCGCGGTCAGCGCATCGAGCTCGGCGAGATCGAGACGGCTCTGCTCGCCCAGCCCACGGTCGGTCAGGCCGTGGCGCTCGTCGTGCCCACGGTCACCGGCGAGCAGCTCGTCGGATACGTCGTCCCCACCCCCGGCACGGCGGTCGAGAGCGCGCAGCTGCTCGCCGCCGTCAAGGAGACCCTGCCCGCGTACATGGTGCCGTCGGCGCTCGTCGCGCTCGACGCCTTCCCCCTCAACGCGAGCGGCAAGCTGGACCGCAAGGCGTTGCCGGAGCCGGTGTTCGAAACCCGCGGGTTCCGCGGGCCGCGCACGCCCGTCGAGGAGATCGTCGCGGGCATCTTCGCCGACGTGCTCGGCCTCACCCGCGTCGGGCTCGACGACGACTTCTTCGCCCTCGGCGGAAACTCGCTCGTCGCGACCCAGGTCGCGGCGCGGCTCGGCGCAGCGCTCGACACCAGGGTGGCCGTCCGCGTGCTGTTCGAGACCCCCGAGGTGGAGGCTCTCGCGGCCCGGCTCGAATCCGAGGTCGGCCGGACCGGACGTGTCGCCCTGCGCCCCCGGCCGCGGCCGGAGGTCGTCTCGCTGTCCCTCGCCCAGCAACGCATGTGGTTCCTCAACCGGTTCGACCCCGACTCCGCGGTGAACAACCTGCCGCTGGCCATCCGGCTCCGCGGGGACCTCGACGTCGGGGCGCTGCGGGCGGCGATCGACGACGTGGTGTTCCGGCACGAGTCGCTGCGCACGGTCTACCCGGAGGTCGACGGGGTGGCGCGCCAGGTCGTCCTGCCCACCGCGGATCCGGCCGCCGGGCTGGAACCGACGCCCGTGAGCGAGGCCGGCCTCGCTGCCGCGGTTGCCGCCGAGATCGGTGCCGGATTCGACGTGACGACCGGAGTCCCGCTGCGGCTGAGACTGTTCCGGCTGTCCGAACGGGAGCACGTGCTCGTCGTCGTGCTGCACCACATCAGCGGCGACGGATTCTCGATGGGGCCGCTCACGCGCGACGTGATGGTCGCCTACGCCGCACGGGCCGCCGGACGGGAACCCGACTGGGCGCCGCCGGCGATCCAGTACGCGGACTACGCGCTGTGGCAGCGGGAGGTTCTCGGCGCCGAGGACGATCCCCGGTCGGTGCTCGCGCAGCAACTCGGCTACTGGCGCAGAACGCTGTCCGGGATCCCCGACCAGCTCGACCTGCCGGCGGACCGGCCCCGTCCGCCCGTCGCGTCGAACCGCGGCGCCGTCGCCGGCTTCTCCGTGGACGCCGGCACGCACGCGGCGCTGACGGCCCTCGCCCGGGAGCACGGCGTCACGCTGTTCATGGTCGTCCACGCGGCCCTGGCCACCGTGCTGGCGCGGCTGTCCGGCACCGAGGACATCGTGATCGGTACGCCCGTCGCCGGGCGTGGCGAGGCCGAACTCGACGACGTCATCGGCATGTTCGTCAACACCCTGGTGCTGCGCACCCCGGTCGGGCCCGGCGACACGTTCGCCGCCCTCCTCGCTCGCGTCCGCGAGACCGACCTCGAGGCGTTCGGGCATGCCGACGTGCCGTTCGAGCGCATCGTCGAGGTCCTCGATCCGGAACGGTCCCAGGCGCGGCACCCCCTGTTCCAGATCGCGCTGAGCTTCCAGAACCTGGCGCGCACCCGCCTCGAACTGCCGGGCCTGGCCGTCGAACCGGTCGACTTCGCCTTCGACCAGGCGAAGTTCGATCTGCAGGTGACCGTCTCGGACGCGGTCGCCGAGGACGGTGCGCCGGGCGGGCTGTCCGTGGCGCTGACCTATGCGACCGACCTGTTCGACGCCGGCACCGTGGAGGCCTTCGCCCAGCGGTTCACCCGGGTGCTCGCGGCGGTGGCCGCCGATCCGGCCACGGTGGTCGGGGACATCCCGCTGCTGCCGGACGAGGAGCGGGCCGTCGTGCTCGAGGCGTGGAACGCGCCGGGCACCCGTGCCGCCGGCGTGACGCTCGTCGACCGATTCCAGGCGCAGGCCGGCCGGACCCCCGACGCGGTCGCCGTCACCGCCGGCGACCGCAGCCTGACCTACGGGGAACTGGCGTCGCGCGTGAACCGCCTCGCCCGCCTCCTGATCGACCGCGGTGTGCGGCCGGACACCCTCGTGGCCGTGGCCCTGCCGCGCTCCGAGGAACTCGTCGTCGGACTGCTCGCCGTGCTCCAGGCCGGTGGTGCCTACCTGCCGCTGGACCTGACGTATCCGGCGGACCGCCTCGAATTCATGCTCGCGGACGCCGCTCCCGTCTGCGTGCTCGTCTCCGGCACCGATCGGGAGGCGCTGCCGGACACCGCCGTCGAGGTGATCGACGTGCCGGCACTCGATCTGTCCGCGGTCCCCGACGGGCCGGTCGGCGACGACGAACGACGGGCCCCGCTGCGCACCGACAACCTCGCGTACGTCATCTACACGTCCGGCTCCACCGGCCGTCCCAAGGGCGTGCAGGTTCCGCACCGGGCGGTCCTCGAACTGTTCGAGAACACGTGGCCCGCATTCGAGTTCGACGAGCGGGACGTGTGGACGATGTTCCACTCCTACGCGTTCGACTTCTCCGTGTGGGAACTGTGGGGACCGCTGCTCTACGGCGGCCGGCTCGTCGTCGTCGACCACTACACCTCGCGCTCGCCCGAGGACTTCCTCGCCCTGCTGGCCAGGGAACGGGTGACGGTGCTCAACCAGACCCCGTCGGCGTTCTACCAGCTCGCCGAGGCGGACCGCACGGCCGCGGAACACGACGGCGGCGAGACGGGCCTCACGGCGCTGCGGTACGTGGTCTTCGGTGGTGAGGCGCTCGATCTGCGGCGGCTCGCCGGCTGGTACGACCGGCACGCCGAGGACGCGCCGCGTCTGGTCAACATGTACGGCATCACCGAGACCACCGTGCACGTCTCGCACCTGCCGCTCGCCGCGGCCGACGCGGGACTCGCCGCGAGCGTGATCGGCCGCGGCATCCCCGGGCTGGGCATCTACGTCCTCGACGCGCGCCTGCAGCCCGTTCCGGTCGGCGTGCCGGGGGAGATGTACGTGTGCGGAGCGCAGCTCACCCGCGGCTACCTGGGACGCGCCGACCTCACCTCCGGCCGGTTCGTCGCCGATCCGTTCGGCGCGCCCGGAACCCGCATGTACCGGACCGGCGACATCGCCCGCTGGAACCCACGAGGACAGCTCGAGTACGCCGGGCGCAGCGACTCCCAGGTCCAGTTGCGTGGCTTCCGCATCGAACTCGGCGAGATCGAGGCCGCTCTCACCGGAGTCGACGGTGTGGCGCAGGCCGTTGCGGTCGTGCGCACCGACGAACGCACCGGCGACCGTCTCGTCGGCTACGTGGTGCCGCGCGCGGGCCACGACCTCGAGCCCGCGACGGTCCTGGACTCGGTGGCGCGGTTCCTCACCGGATACATGGTTCCCGACGCGATCGTGGTGCTCGAGACGCTGCCGCTGACCGCGAACGGCAAGCTCGACCGCAAGGCTCTTCCCGCCCCGGTATTCAAGGGCGACAAGAAGTTCCGTGCGCCCGGCACCCCCACCGAGGTCGCGATCGCGACGGTCTTCGCGGAGGTCCTGGGAGCGGATCGGATCGGCGCCGACGACTCGTTCTTCGCGCTCGGCGGCGACAGCATCGTCTCGATCCAGCTGGTGTCGCGGGCGAAGGCCCGCGGTGTGGTCTTCACCCCCCGCGACGTGTTCGAACGCAAGACCGTGGCCGGGCTCGCCGAGGTCGCGCGCGTCGGTGCGGAGGCGGCGGCACCCGCGCTGGCCGAGCTTCCCGGCGGTGGCGTCGGCGACATGCCGTTGACGCCGATCGTCCGGTTCATGGTCGAACGCGGCGGCCGATTCGATCGTTACACCCAGACGCTCGCGCTGGAACTGCCGGCCGGCATCGACCGCGACGGCGTCGTGGGAACCCTCACGGCCGTCGTCGACCGCCACGACATGCTCCGGGCCCGATTGCGCCGCACCGACTCCGGTGACTGGGAGCTGTCGACCACGCCGCCGGGCAGCGTCGACGTCGACGCGCTCGTCACCCGCGTCGAGGTCGCGGCCGGGACGGACGAGCACGCGCTCGCCGACCTCGCCGCGCGGGCACTCGACGAGGCCGAGTCGCGCCTGCGACCGGCCGAGGGCGTCGTGCTGCAGTTCGTGTGGCTCGACCCGGGCGCCGCGCGCACCGGACGGCTCGTCGTCGTCGCGCACCACCTCGTCGTCGACGGCGTCTCCTGGCGCATCCTGGTCCCGGATCTCGTCACGGCGTGGGCGCAGCTGTCGAACGGTGGGCGGCCCGAGCTCCAGCCGGTCGGCACGTCGTTCCGGCGCTGGGCGCACGCCCTCGCCGACATCGCGGTCCCGGCCCGTTCGGCCGAACTCGGGCTGTGGCGCTCGATCGTCGAGGGGCCCGATCCGATGCTCGGCGCGCGCCCGTTCGATCCCACCGTCGACCTCGCCTCCACGGTGGACAAGGTGCGGATCCAGGTCGATCCCGCGACGACCGAGGCGTTGCTGACGACGTTGCCCGCACGGTTCCACGGGGGCGTCAACGACGCACTGCTCGCCGCGCTGGCGCTCGCCGTCGCCCGCTGGCGCCGCGACCGGGGCGTCGCCGAGCCGTCGGCGCTGGTCCGGCTCGAGGGGCACGGCCGCGAGGAGGAGGTCGTCCCCGGCGCGGACCTCGGTCGCACCGTCGGCTGGTTCACCACCATCTACCCGGTCCGGCTCGACCTGTCCGGGGTGGATCTCGACGACGCGTTCGCCGGGGGCCGCGCCGCGGGCGCCGCGATCAAGGCCGTCAAGGAAGACCTGCGCGCCGTTCCGGACAAGGGCATCGGCTACGGGCTGCTGCGTTATCTCGATCCGGACGCCGGCCCCGTGCTGCGGGCGCTACCGTCCGGTCAGATCAGCTTCAACTACCTCGGCCGGATCGACGCGGGCGAGATCCCCGACGGTGCGGCCGGTCTCGGCTGGCTGCCCGCCGGGGACCTCGGCGACCTGTCGGGTCGCGACGACGCCGACGCGCCCGCGATGGCCGCGGTCGACATCAACGCCGTCGTGATCGGCGGCCGGCTCGGCGCGAACTTCGGTTACGCGAGCGGTCTGCTCGACCGCGACGATGTCGAGGGACTCGCGCAGCTGTGGGTGCGCGCCCTGGAGGCGCTCGCCGCCCACGCCGCCCGGCCCGACGCGGGCGGCCTGACGCCGTCCGACGTCCCCCTCGTGCACGTCGGCCAGAGCGACCTCGACACGTGGGAGGCGCGGTACCCCGCCCTGGTCGACGTGTGGCCGCTCGCCCCGCTGCAGTCCGGTCTGCTCTTCCACGCGATGCTCGCCGACGGCCGGCCCGACGTCTACACCACCCAGGTGCTGCTCCATCTCGCGGGCCGGGTCGACGTGGCCCGGCTGCGCCGGGCGGCGGAGGCACTGCTCGAGCGGCATCCCAATCTGCGCACGGCGTTCGTCGCCGACGAGTCCGGCGAACCGGTACAGCTGGTGCTCGACGACGTCTCCCTGCCGTGGCGCGAGGTCGACGCCGTCGGCGCGGACGGCTCCGACCTGGAGACGATGGTGCGGGCGGACCAGGACGTCCCGTTCGACATGGCCGCCCCGCCGCTGATCCGTTTCCTCGCCGTGCGCACCGCCCCGGACGCGTGGACGCTGGCCGTCAGCAGCCACCACATCCTGCTCGACGGATGGTCGATGCCGCTGCTCCTGAAGGACCTGCTCACCCTCTACGCGACCGCCGCCGATGCGACGATCCTGCCGCGGGTGCCCGCGTATCGCACCTACCTGGAATGGTTGGCCGCGCGCGACCACGACCGGTCCCGCCGGGCCTGGGCGGACGCGCTGGCCGGCCTCGGGGAGCCGGCCATGCTCGCCGAGGTGCTCGGTGACGGTGAGGCGGGAGCCGTGGGCGGCGCGGAGCACCGCGTCGCGATCGACGCCGGCACCACCGCCGCGCTGACCGAGTACGCGAGCCGGCTCGGCGTCACCGTCAACACCGTTCTCCAAGCGGCCTGGGCCGTGCTGCTGGCCCGCTCCACCGGCCGCGACGACGTGGTGTTCGGAACCACCGTCTCCGGCCGGCCCGCGGGGCTCGAGGGTGTCGAGTCGATGGTCGGGTTGTTCATCAACACGATTCCGGTGCGCGTCCGTCTCGACCCGGACATGGCGGTCGACGCGACGCTGCGTGCCCTGCAGGTCGAGCAGGCCGACCTGCTCGACCACCACCACGTCGGGCTGGCGGAGATCCAGCAGCTCGCGGGGACCGGCGCGTTGTTCGACACCTTGCTCGTGTACGAGTCCTATCCGATCGACCGGAGCGGCCTCGAGCAGGCCAGCTCGATCGACGGCATGACCGTCGCCGGCGTGAACACCCGGGACGCGACCCACTATCCGCTCACGGTGGTGGCCACGGCCGAGGAGTCGCTGGACTTCGGGTTCAAGTACCGCCGGGACGCCTTCACGGCCTCTGCCGTGCAGAACCTCGCGCAGCGCTACCTCCGGGTGCTCCGCGGCGTCGTCGCCGGGACGGCCGGCACGACCGGGCAGCTCGAGATTCTGGGCGAGGTCGAGCGCGACGATCTCGTCCGACGGACCGGACGTCCGGCGGAACCGGCCGTGCCGCTGGCCGACCTGCTGGCCGCGGCCGCCGCCCGCGATCCGCAGTCGACCGCGCTGTCGTACCGGGGGCGCGAGCTGTCGTACGCCGACCTCGACGCCCGCTCGTCGCGGCTCGCGCGTCTTCTCATCGCCCGCGGCCTCGGGCCCGAGGACGTCGTGGCCGTGGGGCTGACCCGGTCCTTCGAGTCCGTGCTCTCGGTGTGGGCGGTCGCGAAGACCGGCGCGGCGTACGTGCCGGTCGATCCCGGCTACCCGGTCGACCGGGTCGTGCACATGGTCACCGACTCGGGGGCACAGGCAGGACTGACCGTCGCCGCCGAACGCACCGGCCTGCCCGACACGATCCCGTGGGTGGTGCTCGACGACGAAGAGGTCGAGTCCGAACTCGCCGCGCTGTCGCCCGCGCCGGTGACGGACCGCGACCGGGCGCGTCCGCTGCATGTGGACAACCCCGCCTACGTCATCTACACCTCCGGCTCCACCGGGCTACCGAAGGGTGTGATCGTCACCCACACCGGCCTGGCCAACTTCGCCGCCGAACAGCGCGATCGTTACGGCCTCGGACCGGACACCCGGGCGCTGCACTTCGCGTCGCCGAGCTTCGACGCCTCGGTGCTCGAACTGCTGCTCGCGGTCGAGCCCGGTGCCACGCTGGTGATCGCACCGCCCACCGTCTACGGCGGTGCGGACCTGGCGGAACTGCTGCGGAACGAACGCGTCACCCACGCGTTCGTGACGCCCGCGGCGCTGGCGTCGGTCGATCCCGCGGGGCTCGACGACCTGCGGACCGTCGTGGTCGGTGGCGAGGCCTGCCCACCGGAACTCGTCGCGCGATGGGCACCGGGCCGGGCGTTCCACAACGGGTACGGGCCCACCGAGACCACCGTCATGACCAACATCAGCGAGCCGCTGACGCCCGGCGGGCCGCTCACCATCGGCGGGCCGCTCCGGGGCACGCGCTCGCTCGTCCTCGACGACCGGCTCCGGCCCGTGCCGGTCGGGGTGGCGGGCGAGCTGTATCTGTCCGGCGTCCAGCTGGCGCGGGGCTACCACGCCCGGCCGGCGCTGACCGCGTCCCGGTTCGTCGCCGATCCGTACGGCACCGGCAGCCGCCTCTACCGCACCGGCGACGTCGTGCGATGGACCGAGGCGGGCGAGATCGAGTACGTGGGCCGGTCGGACTTCCAGGTCAAGGTCCGCGGCTTCCGGATCGAACTCGGGGAGATCGACGCCGTGCTCCGCCGCGATCCGTCGGTCGACTTCGCCGTCACCGTCGGACGGACCTCTGAGGCGGGCGTCGTGCGGTTGGTCTCGTACGTGACCTCGCGGCCGTCGGCGACCGTCGACACCGCCACGTTGCTGGCCTCGGCGGCGAGGGCGCTGCCGGGGCACATGGTGCCGTCGGCGATCGTTGCCCTCGACGAGGTGCCGCTCACGCCGGTGGGCAAGCTCGACCGTGATGCCCTGCCGGAACCGGACACGGCCACGCGGCCGTACCGGGCGCCGGAGACCGATGCGCAGCGGGTCGTCGCGGACATGTTCGCCGAGGTGCTCGGCCTCGACCGGGTCGGGCTCGACGACGACTTCTTCGAACTCGGTGGCAACTCCCTGGTGGCGACGCAGGTCGTCGCGCGCCTGCGGGACGCGCTCGGGGTGGAGGTACGGGTCCCGTGGTTGCTCGCGGCGCCGACGGTGGAGTCGTTCGCCGCACGGATCGAGGGCGACGACGACGCCGGCGGGGACGCGGCGCTCGCCGTGGTCCTGCCGTTGCGCGCCGGCGAGCCCGACGTGACCCCGCTGTTCTGCATCCATCCGATGATCGGCCTGGCCTGGCCCTATGCGCCCCTGGCCGCGCGGCTCGCCCCCGGCCGCCCGGTCTTCGGGCTGCAGACGCCGGCGCTCGCGGACCCGGGATTCGTCCCGGCGTCGATCGAGGCACTCGCGCAGCGATACGCCGACGAGATCGTGCGGGTCCGTCCCGAGGGTCCGTACCGGTTGGCCGGCTGGTCGCTCGGTGGCGTGCTCGCCCACGCGGTGGCGGTGGAGTTGCAGGCCCGCGGCGCCCGGGTCGAGCACCTCGCGATGCTCGACTGCATCCCGCGGATCGACACGGACCGCTTCGGCGCCGAGTTCGCCGAGAATCTCCGCAGTCTCGGAGTGGACGCGGATCCGGACGCGCTGCGCGACGGTTTGCCGGCGGAGGCGGCGAACGCCGTGGCCGCCGCGGTGCCCCGGGAACTGATCGAACTCGACGCGCCGAAGGTGCAGCGCATCTTCGCCGCGGCGGTGCTCTCCCCGGAGCTGATCAACCGGCACGAACCGGGTCTGTTCGCCGGCGACGTCGACTTCTTCAGTGCGCGGGACGAGCATCCGACGGAGGCGGACGCGGCGGGTCTGTGGGCGCCGTACGTGTCCGGCCGGGTCCGGAACCGGTTCGTGCCCGGCGCGCACGGCGCGATGATGGATCCCCCCGCCCTCGACGAGATCGTGCCGGCGTTGGATCGTGACGCGATCGATGTGACGGATGTGAACAGTGAGGTTTCTGACGGCCGGTACGCAAGGTAACGTTCACGCGCGTGCTGTCGATTCAGTACATGCTGCGCCGCAGGGCGCACCCCGGTTCGCCGGGGCTTGGGGACGCCCGCCCGCCGGGCCTGAGGAGGTTGACGGAATGAGTGTTGTCGAGTCGCGGAGCCGCGCTCGGAGGCTGGGAACAGCCGCGATCTCGGCGGCGGTACTCGCGCTGCCGCTGTTCACGGGCGCCTCGTTCGCCTCGGCCGACCCGGTGGCCGACACCCTGCAGCCCATCACGGCCGTCACGTCCGAGAACGGGTCGTACATCACCAAGATCGAGAACTACGGAGAGCAGCAGCTGCTCGTCTGGGTCTACTCGGCGTCCATGGACGAGGAGATCCTGCTGGACGTGTGGCGTCCGGCCGACACCAGCAAGCCCGCGCCGACGCTGTACCTGCTCAACGGTGCCGGCGGCGGCGAGGACATGGCCACCTGGCGGGGTCGCACCGATGCGATCGAGTTCTTCAAGGACAAGCACGTCAACGTTGTTTCGCCCGTCGGCGGCATGTTCAGCTACTACACCGACTGGAAGAACCCCGATCCCAAGCTCGGCGTGAACAAGTGGGAGACCTTCCTGACCAAGGAGATCCCGCCGCTGGTCGACGGTGCGCTCGGCACCACCGGCGTCAACGCGATCGCGGGCATCTCCACCTCGGGCACCTCGGTGTTCCAGCTGCCTCTCGCCGCGCCGGGACTGTACCGGGGTGTCGCCGCCTACAGCGGCTGCGCGCAGACGTCCGACCCGATCGGCCAGCAGTTCGTCAAGACCACGGTCGAGACGTGGGGCAGCGGCGACACCGAGAACATGTGGGGACCGACGAACGACCCGACGTGGGCGGAGAAGGATCCCTACGTCAACGCCGAGAAGTTGCGCGGGCTCGAGATGTACATCTCCAACGGCAGCGGTCTGCCCGGTCCGTACGACACGCTGACCGGACCGGAGATCGACGGGGACGCCGGAGTCCTGGCGAACCAGATCGTCGTCGGTGGCGTCATCGAGGCAGCCACCAACTACTGCACCCACAACCTGAAGAACCGGCTCGATACGCTCGGTATCCCCGCCACCTACAACTTCCGCGAGACCGGAACCCACTCGTGGGGCTACTGGCAGGACGACCTGAAGGACTCCTGGCCGGTGCTGCAGCGGGCCCTCGGGGTCTGACACCCGGCCCTCGGGCCGCACCGTGAGCATGCGAACGGCCCCTCCCGCCGGGAGGGGCCGTTCGCATGCCCGGGATCTACACGGGTGTCAGCCGGCAGGCGGCGCCGTGCAGGGTGCGGGCACGGTCTCGGGGTACTGCGGATCGAGAGCCGACTTCACCAGGTGCAGCGACTCCGGAAGTTCCAGGAGGGCGAGGTGATCGGCCGGGCTGGTCGGGCACACGTCCTCGACCCACACGTTGTGCACCACACTGTCCGCGCGCGGTTGCAGGAACGCATTCTCCGGCGGTGTGGCCACCGTGTCCTGGCGGGTGGCGATCGATGTGTAGTCGATCCCCGGCAGGGTCTCGGTTCCGGAGTTGAGCCGGGCCAGCACGCGCGAGCCGATCAGCTGCTGACGACCGGCGATACCGAACACCATGTGCGCGACGCGCTCGGTGGCCCATTCCTGGTTGCCCAGCCCCAGGCGGGCGAACAGGGAATACAGCTGCTGCAGCCCGTTGAAGGTGGTGCCGTGGTTGGTCGCCCCCAGCATCACCAGCTTCTCGACCTCGTTGCGGGCTGGGTCCGCCGGGTCCGCGCCGCCCTCGAACCGCAGGTACTGACGGGAGACCGGTCCACCCTGCGAGTGGCCCACGAGATCGACCCGGTCGGCCCCGGTGTGAGCGCGCACCGCATCGACGAACTCGCCGAGCTGCTTCGCGGATTCCTCGATGCTCCCGACGCCCCAGATCATGAGGTCGGGGTCGACGAGCGAGCGGATGCCCCCGTAGTTCAGGGCGTAGACGCAGTAGCCGAGGTCGGCGAGCTGTGGGGCCGCCACGGCCCACGAGCTGGTCATGTCCATTCTCGTTCCGTGCACGAGAACCACCGGCCGGGGATGTTCGGGGGAGGGCACGCAGTCGAGGCTGTTCGCCCCCGCGGGGCTCGGCCCCATCGATTCGAGCAGCGCCGGCAACGAGGCGGCCTCGGTGGTGTCCGCGGCGGCCGTGGGCAGCGCCGGCCCGGCGGCGGTCAGGGCGGCGGCCATCACCGCGACGGTGATCCGGCGGGCATACTTCATCGGCATTCCTCCGAGGGGGCCGCACTGCGGTGACAGTGCCGTGGCTGCAGCAGCCGTTGTGCGGCCGCGGGTCGGCGGACAGGATAACAGCCGGGGACGGCCGTTCGGGGTCGCCGAGGTCAGCCCTCCTCGGCTGCGCGCCGGTAGCCGCGGATCGCCGGCACCGTGAAGACCGCGATCATGAGGGCCGACCACATCAGCGTCTTGATCAGCGGTTCCGCGAGCGGACCGCCCATCGCCAGGGCCTTCATCGTGTCGATCGCGCACGACATGGGCTGGTTCTCCACGACCGGCTGCAGCCACCTCGGATAGGCCATCACCGGCACGAACCCGGAGTTGAAGAACATCAGCAGGGTGCATGCGATCGACACCAGCTCCACGAGGGGCAGCTTGCTCGACATGGTGGCCAGGACCGTCACCATCAGGGCGAACCCGATGCCGAAGAGAACGGGGATGACCAGGATCGCGAGTCCGGCGACGAGACCCTGGGTGAAGCGGAAGCCCAGGCCGACACCGGCCGCCAGGATGATGAGGGTCGTGGCGAGCACACGGACGGCCTCGGCGAACATGCGGCCCAGCAGCCCGGCCGCCCGGTGGATCGGCAGGGTGTAGAAGCGGCCGAGCAGGCCGCTCTGCCGCTCCGTGCGCAGGCCGACGGCGCTGACCACCGACCCGAACATGGCGCCGACCAGGATGATCATGGGGACCGTGCCGTAGATCGCGGGCTGTCCGGTGGCGGCGGTGACCGTGTTGCCCAGGACGACCCGGAACATCAGCAGGGTGAGCGCCGGGTAGACCAGTGCCTGGATCATCGTTGCGGGGTCCCGCGCCCAGCGCAGCAGCAGCCGCTGGCACTGGATGCGGCTGTGCTCCCACAGGGCGCCCCACGAGCGCTCCGGACGAGCGTGCTCGGCCGGCGGGAAGGTGAAAGCGGCGCCGTTCGCGTCGACGGGACGGATGTCGGGAGGTCCGTTCATCGGCCGCTCACCCCCGCCTCGTGCTGGCCCACACGGCGAGCGGGGCGAACACCAGCGCGAGACCCGCGCACCAGGCCACGGTGGGGAACAGGACCGACCATGTGACGCCGCCTTCGGCCATGTCCTGCATGGCGAACGAGAACTGCGAGATCGGCTGGTTGCGCACGAACGGCCGGATCCATTCGGGGAAGCCTTCCTCCGGGACGAAGCCGCACGAGAGCATGCCGAGGATCAGCTGCGGCAGCGTCAGGGCCTGCGCAGTGGCCTCGGGACTCTTCGACAGCGTGCCGATCGCGTCGGCGCCCAGCGACAGGACCAGGCTGATGGCCAGTGCGGTGACGCAGAACAGGACCGCCTGTGCGAACCCCGCCGAGAACCGGAAGCCGATGGCGTAGCCGAACAGGAGTGCCCCCGCCAGGGACACGACGGACCGCAGCATCGCGCTCGACATTCGCGAGATCAGCGGGACCGCGCTGAACACGGGCATGGTCTGCAACCGCGTCGTCAGTCCCGTCATCGCCTCCCCCGACGACAGCTGCGCCGCGGAGATGGCCGTGAACGCCATCGCCTGCAGGACGATGATCGGCATCAGGTACTGCGCGTAGTCGATGCCCTGCAGCGACATCACGAACTTCAGCGGCAGGTAGAAGCCCAGGCCGAACACCACCGGGGTGATCGCGGCGACGACGAGTTCGCCGTACCGCGCCATGGTGCGGACCGTGCGCATCGTGAGCGCGCTCCACTGGTTGAGCACCGTCGGGTCGGCCCGCCGGTGCGAACCCACCCGCTTCTCCGGCAGCGAAATGTTCGCGTCGTGCCGCACCCGCTGGGCGCTGATGCTCTTCGTGTGGACGGTCATGCGGGCTCTCCCGTCGTCGCGGACGTCGTGTCGGCGCCGGCCGAGTGCCCGGTCAGGCTGAGGAACACATCGTCGAGGGAGGGCCGGCGCAGGCCGATGTCGGCCAGCTCGATCCGGGTGGGGGCGAGCCTGCGCAGCGCCTCGGCGAGCGTCGCCGGGCCGTGCGGAGCCGGAATCGAGACGCGGTCGTTGCTGCCCGCGGTGGCCAGTTCGGCGCGCACGTCGGGTGGGACGAGGTTGCCGAGGGCGTGCACCACCCACGGCAGCGCGTTCGGGTCGACCGGGACGATCTCGCAGTAGCTGCCTCCGGTGGAGGCCTTCAGCTCGTTGGCGGTCCCCTCCGCCACCACGGTGCCCCGGTCGATGACGATGATGTTGTCGCTGAGCAGGTCGGCCTCCTCGAGGTACTGCGTCGTCAGCAGTACCGTGATGCCCTGCTTCTTGAGCGCACCCACCAGCGACCAGACGCCCTGCCGGCTGCGTGGATCGAGACCGGTGGTCGGCTCGTCGAGGAAGACGACCTCGGGGCGCACGACGAGCCCGCATGCGATGTCGACGCGCCGGCGCATGCCGCCGGAGTAGTGCCGCACCGCCCGCTTACCGGCGTCGACCAGATCGAACTCGCGGAGCAGCTCGTCGGCGCGCTGGCGCGCGGCCGCGCGGTCGAGGCCCATCAGACGGCCGAACAGGATCAGGTTCTCCCGGCCGGACAGGGTCTCGTCGAGAGCGGCGTACTGCCCGGTCATCATGATCGAGCGGCGCACGGCGGCGGGGTCGCCGACCACGTCGTGCCCGGCGATCACCGCGCGCCCGCCGGTGGGGCGCAGCAGCGTGGACAGGATCTTCACCGTCGTCGTCTTACCGGCGCCGTTGGGCCCGAGAATGCCGAGGACCGAGCCTCGTGGGGCGGAGAAGGTGATGCCCTTGAGGGCATGGACGTCCCCGAACGACTTGTGCAGGTCGTCGACGAGGACCGCTTCGTCGTGGTATCTCAGCATCACTCTCCGCCGTGGAACTCTCGGTCGGCCGCTTGCGGACCCGTCGACGAGTAGATCCCGCCGTCACGCCGCGATGTTACCGGCCGGTGCCTGCGGCCCCGGCCTTCCGCGAGTGCCGGGACGTGCGTCCGTCAGCTCCAGACGCCGATCTCGTCGAGGTGCCGGACCAGCCGGCCGGCCCCGTCGGTGAAGTGCCGGCGGGTCTCCCGGCCTGCGGAATCGCCGTCGCCGCGGCGCAGCGCGTCCACGAGACGCTTGTGCGACGCCACCGCGGCGGCACCCCAGTCGGGGTCGGACGAGTAGAAGTGCACCGGCGTGTAGCGCGTGGCGTTGAGCAGGAACCACGACAACTTGCGCGCGCCGGTCGTGCGGTTGAGCGTGCGGTGGAAGGCGAACTCGAGGTCCTCGATCCGCGCCCCGTCCCCGCTGCGCACCGCTTCGGCCAGGCGTTCGTTGAGGTCCGCCAGCTCGGCCACGGTGTCCGGGGTGATCACCGCGGCCGCCCGTCGCGCGAGCTCCTCGGCGATCTGCCCCTGCAACCAGAACAGGTCGTCGATGTCGCCCCGGCTCAACGGAGCCACGACATAGCCCCGGTGCGGAACGAGCTCCACGAGTCCTTCGCCGCGCAGTGTGAGCAAAGCCTCACGTACCGGGGTGACGCTCACGCCGAGCTCGGCTGCGGTCTCGTCCAGCCGGATGAAGTCGCCGGGCCGGACCCCACCCGACATGATGAGATTGCGGACGTGCACCGCCACGTCGTCGGACAGCTGGGGCCTGCGGCGCAGCGGCCGGGACCCGGGCGACCGGGACTGGGCAGAGGATGTCATTCGGCACTCCTTCAGGCCCGCGTTCCGGGCGCGGGTCGCTTCCGTGCGACGGATTATTCCGCACCGGTCGTGCGCCGTGGGGGAGGGGCGCGGGATGCGCGTGCGCTGCAGACCCCGGTATCCGCCGTTATGGTCGGACCGGTGAGTTTCGAAACGTCACGACGTCGTTTTCTCGGAACCATGATGGGTGGTGCCGTCGGACTCGGCCTGATGCAGCCTGCGCGCGCGGGCGCCCGGCCCGCGGCTCGACTGCCCGATCCGGGAACCGTCCCGGCCACCGATCCGGCCCTGCTGAGTGCGGTCGAAGCGGCGAGTCTGCTGCAGGCCGGCCTGCTGCACCCGCGCGAACTCCTCGACGCGTGCCTGAGCCGCAGCCGGGCCCACGACGGCGGTGTCGGGGCGTGGATCCACCTCTACCCGGAGCTGGCGTACGCCGCGGCCGACGCGGCGGCCGACCGGCTCACCGCAGCCGGCCGGGCCTCGGGAACGCCGATCCCACCGGTGTGCGGGCTGCCGATCGCGCTCAAGGACCTCTTCGCGGTGGGTGGGCTCCCGCTCACCGCGTCGAGCAACGTGCTGCGGGACAACGTGGCCGCCGGGGATTCGGGGGTGTGGCGCCGGCTGCAGGAGGCCGGGGCGGTCCTGCTCGGTCACGTGCACACCGACGAGTTCGCGATCGGCGTGGTCACCCCGCAGGTGGCCAACCCGTGGAACCCGCAGTATTCCCCGGGCGGCTCGTCGGGCGGCAGCGCCGCCGCGGTGGCGGCCCGGTTCGTCCCCCTGTCGGTCGGCAGCGACACCGGCGGCTCGCTGCGGCTGCCGGCCAGTTCGTGCGGGGTCTCGGCGATCAAGCCCACGTACGGGCGGATCACCTCGCACGGGATGATCCCGCTCACCTGGACCCGGGACCACCCCGGCCCCATCGGGCACAGCCTCGCCGATGCCTCGCTGCTGCTGAGTGTCCTCGCCGGCGCGGAGGCGGACGATCCCGTGACGGCCGCCGGCCCGGGCGTGCCCGAGGGCGGCTACCCGCTGGTGCCGGCCGCCGGGGCCGCACCGCTCGCGGGCGTCCGCATCGGTCTGCCGCACGGCGCGACCGACCGCCTGGCCCCGGAGCTGCGGCTCCTGTTCGACGAGTTCCTCGCGACGGCGGGTGCGCTGGGTGCCGAGACCGTACCGGTGTCGATGCCCCGCCCACCGGATTCGCTCCTGGCCGGCGACACGGCGGAGATGGGGGCCTACCACCGTCAGTTCGTGGACCGGCTCGGCGACTACCGCATCGATCTCGCGCCGCTCGTGAGCGCGGCGGTGGCGTCCCTCGCGCTGCCGGTGGCCGACTACTTCGGGCTCGAGCGCGACCGGCTGCGCTACCAGCACCAGTACAACGCCATGTTCCGCGACCACGATCTCGACGTGATCGCGTTGCCGGGCGCGCTCGACGACGGCTGTCCCCGCGACGCGTTCGCGGGCCTCAGCGTGCTGTCCGGGGTGGCCGGCGACGTCCAGTGGGCCAATTACACCGGCGCCCCTGCTGTTTCGTTCCCGGTCGGCCGCTCGGCGGTGACCGGGCTGCCGTTCGGTGCCCAGCTGGGCGCGCTGCCGTGGCACGAGACCGAGTTGATCTCGGTGGGGCTGGCCCTGCAGGAGGCGTTGCCGGTGTGGCGCGACGTGCCGCCCGTGGCGCCGGCGCCACGCGAGCTGCCGGTGGTCACGCCGGCGGCGCCGGGGCCGGGTCCCGATCCGACCAACACGCTCGGGGCGGCGGCGCCCGTGCGGACGCCCGCGACCCTGTCGACCGGAGGGTTGTGACGGCCGTCCTGCCGACGCGAAGTTGAGAATGCCGGGGCGGTCCTGCATACTGGTCGGGTTGCCTTGACCGGGTCACGGTTTTCCGCGGCTCGGAACGAGATCGAGTGACAGTCGCGGATCGAGCCTGACGGCCTGGTCGCGGCCACATGCAAGACGGAAGCAGTACCTCCCTGTACCCGTACGGGTACATCCGGCAGGTCGATCCGTGGTGTCGAGCGTTGGTTCGACGCCGCGGAGCGAGCAGTAGGGCGACACGCCCGACCGCGTGTGCCGGAGAACAATGACAGATGAACAGCGGCATGCGGATCGGGTGCGCCCGGTCACGAAGTGTGAAGAGTGCTGTTCGCCGTCGCCGTTCGGGCGGAACTGTGCAGACGAGGTGGTTCCCGACTCGTTCGGGTGCTACGAAACGCGGCAAGAAAAGGACACTAAGCGTGGCGGGACAAAAGATCCGCATCAGGCTCAAGGCCTATGACCATGAGGCGATCGACGCATCTGCGCGCAAGATCGTCGAGACGGTGACCCGCACGGGCGCCCGCGTGGTCGGCCCGGTGCCGTTGCCCACCGAAAAGAACGTGTACTGCGTCATCCGCTCGCCGCACAAGTACAAGGACTCGCGCGAGCACTTCGAGATGCGGACTCACAAGCGGCTGATCGACATCCTCGACCCGACGCCCAAGACCGTCGACGCGCTCATGCGCATCGACCTCCCGGCGAGCGTCGACGTCAACATTCAGTGACTTTCGAGACCAGCGAGCTTGTAGAAGACGCAGCGGAGACAACACATGACTAACCAGATCAAGGGAATCCTGGGCACCAAGCTCGGCATGACCCAGGTCTTCGACGAGAACAACCGGGTCGTTCCGGTCACCGTCGTCAAGGCCGGACCGAACGTGGTCACCCAGATCCGCACCGAGGAGCGCGACGGCTACAGCGCCGTGCAGCTCGCCTACGGTGCGATCGACCCGCGCAAGGTCACCAAGCCGGTCGCCGGCCAGTTCGCCAAGGCGGGTGTCACCCCTCGTCGCCACATCGTCGAGCTTCGCGTCGACGACACCGAGGGCTTCGAGATCGGCCAGGAGCTGACCGCCGAGGTCTTCGAGGACGGCGCCTTCGTCGACGTCACCGGCACCTCCAAGGGCAAGGGCTTCGCCGGCACCATGAAGCGCCACGGCTTCGCCGGCCAGGGCGCCTCGCACGGTGCGCAGGCTGTGCACCGTCGTCCGGGCTCCATCGGTGGCTGCGCCACCCCGGGCCGCGTGTTCAAGGGAACCCGCATGTCCGGGCGTATGGGTAGCGACCGCATCACGACGCAGAACCTCTCGGTCCACAAGGTGGACGCCGAGAACGGCCTGCTGCTGATCAAGGGTGCGATCCCGGGCCGCAAGGGCGGCATCGTGATCGTCAAGACCGCAGTGAAGGGTGGTGCACGGGCATGACCAGCACCGAAACCGCAACCAAGCTGACGCTCGACGTCAAGGCCCCCGGCGGCCAGACCAACGGCACCGTCGATCTCCCCGCCGAGATCTTCGACGCCCCCGCGAACATCGCGCTGCTCCACCAGGTGGTCGTCGCGCAGCTCGCCGCAGCTCGCCAGGGCACGCACTCCACCAAGACCCGCGGCGAGGTCCGCGGCGGTGGCAGGAAGCCGTACCGCCAGAAGGGCACCGGCCGCGCCCGCCAGGGTTCGACCCGCGCCCCGCAGTTCGCCGGCGGTGGCACCGTGCACGGCCCGCAGCCGCGCGACTACAGCCAGCGCACCCCCAAGAAGATGAAGGCCGCCGCCCTCCGCGGTGCCCTCTCCGACCGGGCCCGCAACGAGCGCATCCACGTGATCACCGAGCTCGTGGCCGGACAGACGCCGTCGACCAAGGGCGCGCGCACCTTCCTCGCGGAGCTGACCGAGCGCAGGAATCTGCTCCTCGTCGTCGGCCGTCAGGATCTCGCGGCCTGGAAGAGCGTGCAGAACCTGCAGAACGTGCACGCGATCGCTCCGGACCAGCTGAACACCTACGACGTGCTCTACAGCGACGACGTCGTGTTCAGCGTCGAGGCGCTCGACACGTTCATCCACGGGCCGGCCGAGTCCGCCCAGGCAGAGAAGGAGGAGGGCAAGTGAGCACGATCGCGGATCCGCGCGACATCCTGCTGGCTCCGGTCGTCTCCGAAAAGTCCTACGGACTGATGGAGGAGGGCACCTACACCTTCCTGGTGCACCCGGACTCGAACAAGACGCAGATCAAGATTGCCGTCGAGAAGGTCTTCGGCGTCAAGGTGACCAGCGTCAACACCGCCAACCGTCAGGGCAAGCGCAAGCGGACCCGGTTCGGTTACGGCAAGCGCAAGGACACCAAGCGCGCGCTCGTGACCCTGTCGGCCGACAGCAAGCCCATCGAGATCTTCGGAGGGCCGGTCGCGTAGGCGGCCGGGTCTCGAGAGATAGAGGACGAGAAGACTCATGGCAATTCGTAAGTACAAGCCGACAACCCCGGGTCGGCGCGGCGCGAGTGTCTCGGACTTCGCCGAGATCACCCGCTCGACGCCCGAGAAGTCGCTGGTTCGCCCGCTGCACGGCCGCGGTGGTCGCAACGCGCACGGCCGCATCACCACCCGCCACAAGGGTGGCGGACACAAGCGTGCCTACCGCCTGATCGACTTCCGCCGCAACGACAAGGACGGTGTCCCGGCCAAGGTCGCTCACATCGAGTACGACCCCAACCGCACCGCTCGCATCGCCCTGCTGCACTACGTGGACGGCGAGAAGCGCTACATCATCGCCCCCAAGGGCCTGGTGCAGGGCGCCCCGGTCGAGTCCGGCCCGCAGGCCGACATCAAGCCCGGCAACAACCTGCCGCTGCGCAACATCCCGACCGGTACCACCATCCACGCGGTGGAACTGCGTCCGGGCGGCGGCGCCAAGATGGCCCGCTCCGCCGGCGCCAGCATTCAGCTGCTCGGTAAGGAAGGCACCTACGCCACCCTGCGTATGCCCTCCGGTGAGATCCGTCGCGTCGACGTGCGCTGCCGCGCCACCGTCGGCGAGGTCGGCAACGCCGAGCAGTCGAACATCAACTGGGGCAAGGCCGGCCGCATGCGCTGGAAGGGCAAGCGCCCGACCGTCCGTGGTGTGGTCATGAACCCGGTCGACCACCCGCACGGCGGTGGTGAGGGCAAGACCTCCGGTGGTCGCCACCCGGTCAGCCCGTGGGGCAAGCCCGAGGGCCGCACCCGCAAGAACAAGGCGTCCGACAAGCTCATCGTCCGTCGTCGCCGTACCGGCAAGAAGCGCTAGTCAAGGAGGGAGTTAGAGAATGCCACGCAGCCTCAAGAAGGGCCCGTTTGTCGACGACCACCTCCTGGCGAAGGTCGATACGCAGAACGAAAAGGGCACCAAGCAGGTCATCAAGACCTGGTCGCGCCGTTCCACCATTCTGCCCGACTTCATCGGTCACACGTTCGCCGTCCACGACGGTCGCAAGCACGTGCCGGTGTTCGTCTCGGACTCGATGGTCGGCCACAAGCTCGGCGAGTTCGCGCCGACCCGTACGTTCAAGGGCCACATCAAGGACGACCGGAAGAGCAAGCGTCGATGAGCACTGAAACCACCAACAACAGCGCTCGGGCTGTTGCGCGCCACGTGCGCGTGACCCCGATGAAGGCGCGTCGCGTCGTCGACATCGTCCGGGGCAAGTCCGTGGACGAGGCTCTGTCGATCCTGAAGTTCGCGCCGCAGGCCGCGGCCGAGCCGGTCGCCAAGGTGATCGCGAGCGCCGCCGCGAACGCGCAGAACAACCTCGACCTCGACCCGAGCACGCTTGTCGTCGCGACGGCGTACGTCGACGAGGGCGCGACCCTCAAGCGGTTCCAGCCGCGCGCCCAGGGCCGTGCATTCCGCATCCGCAAGCGGACGAGCCACATCACCGTGATCGTCGAGAGCAAGGCGCCTGCGTCTGCTGGAAACCGTAACCGCCGGAAGGGAGCTCAGTAGTGGGCCAGAAGATCAACCCGCACGGCTTCCGTCTGGGCATCACCACCGACTGGAAGTCGCGCTGGTACGCCGACAAGCAGTACTCGGAGTACGTGAAGGAAGACGTCGCGATCCGCAAGTTCCTGGCCACCGGCCTCGAGCGGGCCGGCATCGCCAAGGTCGAGATCGAGCGCACTCGCGACCGTGTGCGTGTGGACATCCACACCGCGCGTCCGGGCATCGTCATCGGCCGCCGCGGCGCCGAGGCCGATCGCATCCGCGCCGAGCTCGAGAAGCTGACCGGCAAGCAGGTTCAGCTGAACATTCTCGAGGTCAAGAACGCCGAGTCCGAGGCTCAGCTGGTGGCGCAGGGCGTCGCCGAGCAGCTCTCGAACCGCGTCGCGTTCCGTCGCGCCATGCGCAAGGCCATCCAGTCGGCCATGCGCCAGCCCAACGTCAAGGGCATCCGGGTGCAGTGCTCCGGCCGTCTCGGTGGCGCCGAGATGTCCCGCTCGGAGTTCTACCGCGAGGGTCGGGTTCCGCTGCACACGCTGCGCGCGGACATCGACTACGGCCTGTACGAGGCGAAGACCACCTTCGGTCGCATCGGCGTGAAGGTCTGGATCTACAAGGGCGACATCGTCGGTGGCCGTCGTGAGCTGGCCGCTGCGGCCGCCGCCCCGGCCGACCGCCCCCGTCGCGAGCGTCCGAGCCGTCCCCGTCGCTCGGGTGCCTCGGGCACCACCGCGACGAGCACCGACGCCGGCCGCGCCGCCTCCGCCGATGCACCCGCTCCGACCGAGAATCAGGAGGGCTGACGCATGTTGATCCCACGGCGGGTCAAGCACCGCAAGCAGCACCACCCGAGCCGCTCGGGTGCCGCCAAGGGTGGGACCCAGGTGACCTTCGGTGACTACGGCATCCAGGCTCTCGAGCCGGCCTACATCACCAACCGGCAGATCGAGTCCGCTCGTATCGCCATGACCCGGCACATCAAGCGTGGCGGCAAGATCTGGATCAACATCTTCCCGGATCGCCCCCTCACCAAGAAGCCGGCCGAGACCCGCATGGGTTCCGGTAAGGGTTCGCCCGAGTGGTGGGTCGCGAACGTCAAGCCCGGACGGGTGATGTTCGAGATGAGCTACCCGAACGAGGAGATTGCCCGCGAAGCCCTTCGGCGCGCGATGCACAAGCTCCCGTGCAAGTGCAGGATCGTGACGAGGGAGGAGCAGTTCTGATGGCTACCGGAACCCCCGCCACAGAGCTCCGCGAGCTGACCGAGGAAGAGCTGGTCACCAAGCTCCGCGAAACGAAGGAAGAGCTGTTCAACCTTCGTTTCCAGATGGCCACCGGCCAGCTGGACAACAACCGCCGGCTGCGCGTCGTGCGCAACGAGATCGCACGCATCTACACGGTGCTGCGTGAGCGCGAGCTCGGCCTGGCCTCCGGCCCGGATGCGGGTGACGCGGCATGAGTGAGGAAAAGGCAGTGACCCAGAAGGAAGAGCGCGCCAGCCGCAAGGTCCGCATCGGCTACGTCGTCTCCGACAAGATGGAGAAGACGATCGTGGTCGAGCTCGAGGACCGGGTGAAGCACCCGCTGTACGGCAAGATCATCCGCCGTACCACCAAGGTGAAGGCGCACGACGAGAACGGCGTGGCCGGCATCGGTGACCGCGTGCAGCTGATGGAGACCCGTCCGCTGTCCGCGACCAAGCGGTGGCGTCTGGTCGAGGTGCTCGAGAAGGCCAAGTAAGGCCTCCTCCGCCCCCCGCCGCGGGGGGTGACGAAGGGACCCAGTACGATGGTGGGGTTGTCTCGAGCGGCCTGCTTCAGGCAGCGCCGGGACAACCCCACCTTCGTGGGTACGGACCGTGCACGTCGGGTCGGAAATCCGCCGTGCAGACAGAAAAAAGGTGCACGCACCCGGATCTGTCGAATTCAGCCAGGTCAAGGAGAAGTAAGTGATCCAGCAGGAGTCGCGACTGCGCGTCGCCGACAACACGGGTGCCAAGGAGATTCTCTGCATCCGCGTTCTCGGTGGCTCGTCCCGTCGCTACGCCGGTATCGGTGACATCATCGTCGCCACCGTGAAGGACGCGATCCCCGGTGGCAACGTCAAGCGTGGTGACGTCGTCAAGGCTGTCGTCGTGCGCACCTCCAAGGAGCGCCGCCGGCCGGACGGCTCGTACATCAAGTTCGACGAGAACGCCGCCGTCATCATCAAGGGTGACAACGACCCGCGCGGCACCCGCATCTTCGGCCCCGTCGGCCGTGAGCTGCGCGACAAGCGGTTCATGAAGATCGTCTCGCTCGCTCCGGAGGTGCTGTGATGAAGGTGCACAAGGGCGACACCGTGCTCGTCATCTCGGGCAAGGACAAGGGTGCCAAGGGCAAGGTCATCGCGGCCTACCCGAAGGAGAACCGGGTCCTCGTCGAGGGCGTGAACCGGATCAAGAAGCACACGGCGGTCTCGGCCAACGAGCGCGGCGCCTCCTCCGGGGGCATCGTGACGCAGGAGGCCCCGATCCACGTTTCCAACGTCGCTGTCATCGACTCGGACGGCAACCCCACCCGGGTGGGCTACCGGACCGACGAGGAATCCGGCAAGCGCGTTCGGATTTCCCGGAAGAACGGGAAGGACATCTGACATGACCACCACCGAGAACAAGACCACACCGCGTCTGAAGACCCGGTACCGCGAGGAGATCCGCGACGCGCTGAACGCGGAGTTCGACTACTCGAACGTCATGCAGATCCCCGGCGTCGTGAAGGTCGTCGTCAACATGGGTGTCGGTGACGCCGCCCGCGACGCGAAGCTGATCAACGGCGCCGTCGCCGACCTGGCCCTGATCACCGGTCAGAAGCCGGAGATCCGCAAGGCCCGCAAGTCGATCGCGCAGTTCAAGCTGCGTGAGGGCATGCCGATCGGTGCGCGCGTCACGCTGCGCGGCGACCGCATGTGGGAGTTCCTGGACCGCCTGGTCTCCATCGCGCTGCCCCGTATCCGGGACTTCCGTGGCCTCAACGGCAACCAGTTCGACGGCAACGGCAACTACACGTTCGGCCTGAACGAGCAGTCGATGTTCCACGAGATCGACGTGGACAAGATCGATCGCCCGCGCGGCATGGACATCACCGTCGTCACGACCGCCACCAACAACGAAGAAGGCCGTGCCCTGCTGAAGCACCTCGGCTTCCCGTTCAAGGAGAACTGAGCCCATGGCTAAGAAGGCACTGGTCAACAAGGCCAACAAGAAGCCGAAGTTCGCGGTGCGCGCCTACACCCGCTGCCAGCGTTGCGGGCGCCCCCACGCGGTGTTCCGCAAGTTCGGCCTCTGCCGCATCTGCCTCCGTGAGATGGCACACCGCGGTGAGCTTCCCGGGGTTCACAAGAGCTCCTGGTGACGTGACCGGTGGGTGACCGCAGGGTCGCCCACCGTCACTACTGTCAGGGACCGGTCGCATCCGCGTCCGGTCCGTATGAAACCAAGTTCGTCGTAGGCCCACGGCCGGCGCACCGGTGACACGTTCGTCGCCACTGCCGGTGTTGTATGGGAACCGCAACGAGAAAGGTGAACAGGTCAGCCATGACCATGACCGACCCCATCGCAGACTTCTTGACGCGTCTGCGCAACGCCAACACGGCGTACCACGACGAGGTGAAGCTTCCCCACTCGAAGATCAAGGCGAACATCGCCGAGATCCTCAAGCGTGAGGGCTACATCGCCGACTTCCGCACCGAGGATGCCGAGGTGGGCAAGACCCTCGTCGTCGACCTCAAGTACGGCCCTTCCCGTGAGCGCAGCCTCGCCGGTGTGCGCCGCGTGTCGAAGCCCGGCCTGCGCGTGTACGCGAAATCCACCAACCTGCCCAAGGTCCTGGGCGGCCTCGGCGTGGCGATCATCTCCACGTCCTCCGGCCTGCTCACCGATCGCCAGGCGGCCAAGCAGGGAGTGGGCGGGGAAGTCCTCGCCTACGTCTGGTAAGGGAGGCCACCACAATGTCGCGTATTGGAAAGCTTCCGGTCACCGTCCCCTCGGGTGTCGAGGTGACCATCGACGGCCAGGACGTCGCAGTGAAGGGCCCCAAGGGCAACCTCTCGCTGACCATCGCCGAGCCGATCACCATCGCCAAGGGTGAGGACGGCGCGCTCAACGTGAGCCGTCCGAACGACGAGCGCCGCAACCGCGCGCTGCACGGCCTGTCGCGCACCCTCGTGCAGAACCTCATCGACGGTGTCACCCAGGGGTACACCACGAAGATGGAGATCCACGGCGTCGGTTACCGCGTCGCGCTCAAGGGCAAGGATCTCGAGTTCTCGCTCGGCTACAGCCACCCGGTCCCGATCGAGGCCCCCGAGGGCATCACGTTCGCGGTCGAGTCGCCGACGAAGTTCTCGATCTCGGGCATCGACAAGCAGAAGGTCGGCCAGATCGCGGCCAACATCCGCCGGCTGCGCAAGTCCGACCCGTACAAGGGCAAGGGCATCCGCTACGAGGGCGAGCAGGTGCGCCGCAAGGTCGGAAAGACGGGTAAGTGATCATGAGCCAGACCGAGAACCAGAAGGCCAAGCGGATTCCGCTCGGCAAGGACGCGTCCACCCGGCGTCGGCTGTCGAAGCAGCGTCGGCACTTCCGTCTGCGCAAGAAGGTCGCCGGCACCGCCGAGCGTCCCCGTCTCGTCGTGAACCGGTCCTCGCGCCACATCCACGCCCAGCTGGTGGACGACCTGACGGGCACCACCCTGGCCGCGGCCTCGACCGTCGAGCCGGACGTGCGTGCGGTCGAGGGCGACAAGAAGGCGCGCGGCGCCAAGGTCGGTCAGCTGCTCGCCGAGCGTGCCAAGGCTGCCGGCGTGGAGGCCGTGGTCTTCGACCGCGGCGGCCACACCTACAGCGGCCGGATCGCGGCCCTCGCAGACGCGGCTCGCGAAAGCGGGTTGAAGTTCTGATGACCATCTCTTCGAACGGAAGGAACGCCTGATGCCGGGACGTCAGCGGCGTGACGGCGGCAACGGCCCCGCCGGACAGAATGGCCCCAACACCGGGGACCAGCGTGGTGGTCGCGACCGCCGCGATCGTGACTCGCGTGGCGGCGGTGCCGCCGAGAAGTCGAACTACATCGAGCGTGTCGTCTCGATCAACCGTGTGTCGAAGGTCGTCAAGGGCGGCCGTCGCTTCAGCTTCACCGCGCTGGTGATCGTGGGCGACGGCAACGGCCTGGTCGGCGTCGGCTACGGCAAGGCCAAGGAAGTTCCCGCGGCCATCCAGAAGGGTGTCGAGGAAGCGCGCAAGGGCTTCTTCCGCGTCCCGCTCATCGGCTCCACCGTCACCCACCCGGTGCAGGGTGAGGCCGCCGCAGGCGTCGTCATGCTGCGTCCGGCCTCGCCGGGTACCGGTGTGATCGCCGGTGGCGCGGTGCGCGCCGTGCTCGAATGCGCGGGCATCCACGACATCCTGTCGAAGTCGCTCGGTAGCGACAACGCCATCAACGTCGTGCACGCCACCGTGGCCGCCCTCAAGCAGCTGCAGCGCCCCGAGGAAGTCGCGGCTCGCCGCGGTCTGCCCCTCGAGGACGTCGCACCTGCGGGCATGCTGCGCGCCCGGGCACAGGCTGCTGGGAGCGTGAAGTAATGGCAGAGCTGAAGATCACGCAGGTCAAGAGCACCATCGGCGCCAAGTCGAACCAGCGCGACAGCCTGCGCACCCTCGGTCTGCGGAAGATCCGCCAGTCCGTGGTCCGCGAGGACAATGCGCAGAACCGCGGCTTGATCAACGTGGTGCGTCACCTCGTCGTTGTCGAGGAAGTCACTGTAGAGGAGGCCTCCAAGTGACCATCAAGCTGCACCACCTGCGCCCGGCCCCGGGCGCGAAGACGGACAAGACCCGCGTCGGCCGCGGTGAGGGTTCGAAGGGCAAGACCGCCGGTCGCGGTACGAAGGGCACCAAGGCGCGCAAGAACGTCTCGGCGGCCTTCGAGGGTGGCCAGATGCCGCTGCACATGCGGCTGCCGAAGCTCAAGGGCTTCAAGAACGCCTTCCGCACCGAGTACCAGGTCGTCAACGTCGGCGACATCGCCCGCCTGTTCCCCGAGGGTGGCCAGGTCGGCGTCGACGAGCTCGTCGCCAAGGGCGCGGTTCGCAAGAACCAGCTCGTGAAGGTCCTCGGCGAGGGCGAGCTCACGGTTGCCGTGCAGGTGACCGCGAACAAGTTCTCCGGTTCCGCCAAGGAGAAGATCGCCGCTGCCGGCGGCACCGCGACCGAACTGGCCTGACCGGTTCGCTCGTGCGTGACGCACAGCTCGAGTACGGCCGCACTGCAGCACGTCCCGCAGTGCGGCCGTTCGGCGTTCGCACCCCACCGCATGCCGCGCGGCGGAGCACATCCGCCGCGCGTGCGAGCCGCCCCGACCCGGCGCCACGGCACCGGCTCGGGGCGCGCTGCTAGAGTTCAAGAGTTGTCGACCGTCGGACCCCGCGCGTCGATCCACAGTCTCCCGTTTCGCCCTGCCAGGAGGATCTTTGCTTTCCGCCTTCGTCTCGGCCCTCAGGACCCCGGACCTGAGGCGGAAGATCCTCGTCGCGCTCGGGTTGGTAGCCCTGTACCGCCTCGGCGCGACGTTGCCGTCTCCGGGCGTCGACTACGGCAATGTGCGCGCCTGCATCGATCAGCTCAGCGGCGGCGACTCCGCCGGGATCTATTCGCTGATCAATCTGTTCTCCGGTGGCGCGCTGCTGCAGCTGTCGGTGTTCGCGATCGGCATCATGCCGTTCATCACCGCGAGCATCATCGTCCAGCTGCTGACAGTGGTCATTCCACGATTCGAGGAACTCCGCAAGGAGGGCCAGGCCGGCCAGGCCAAGATGACGCAGTACACGCGGTACCTCGCGGTGGCGCTCGCCGTGCTGCAGTCCACCGGCATCGTCGCCCTCGCGGCTCGCGGTCAGCTCCTGCAGGGCTGTACCGAGCCGATCCTGGCCGACGACAGCATCTTCGGCATGGTCGTGATCGTGCTGGTCATGACGGCCGGTGCGGCACTCGTCATGTGGTTCGGTGAGCTCATCACCGAGCGCGGCGTCGGCAACGGCATGTCGATCCTGATCTTCGCCGGCATCGCCTCGCGGCTGCCGTCCGAGGGCCGCACCATCCTCGAGTCCCGTGGCGGCCTGGTCTTCGCCATCGTCCTCGTCGTCGCGCTGGTGGTCATCACCGGCGTGGTGTTCGTCGAGCAGGGCCAGCGCCGGATCCCCGTCCAGTACGCCAAGCGCATGGTGGGCCGGCGCATGTACGGCGGCTCCTCGACCTACCTGCCGCTGAAGGTCAACCAGGCCGGCATCATCCCGGTGATCTTCGCGTCGTCGTTGCTGTACCTGCCGAACCTCATCGCCCAGCTGACCGGAGCCACCTCGGCCACCGACCCGAGCTGGTGGCAGCGGATCATCAACGAGTACCTGGTGAATCCGAACAACCCGGTCTACATCGCGATCTACTTCTCGCTGATCGTCTTCTTCGTCTTCTTCTACGTCGCCATCACCTTCAACCCGGAGGAACGGGCCGACGAGATGAAGAAGTACGGCGGGTTCATCCCCGGCATCCGGCCGGGACGCCCCACTGCCGAGTACCTCAGCTACGTCCTCAACCGCATCACGGTTCCAGGTTCGCTGTACCTGGGTCTCATCGCGACGCTGCCCAACTTCTTCCTCTCGGGCAGCCAGACCGCCACCAGCATCTTCGGCGGCGCCGCGGTGCTCATTCTCGTCAGTGTCGCGCTGGACACTGTCAAGCAGATCGAAAGTCAACTCATGCAGCGCAACTACGAAGGGTTCCTCAAGTGAGACTTGTACTCCTCGGTCCGCCCGGTGCCGGCAAGGGCACGCAGGCCGCCATCCTGTCGGAGAAGCTCGGCGTCCCCGCGATCTCCACCGGGGATCTGTTCCGGGCCAACATCGGGCAGGGCACCCCGCTCGGCCTCGAAGCCAAGAAGTACATCGACGCCGGTGAGCTCGTCCCCGCCGAGATCACCAACAACATGGTGCGCGCCCGCCTCGCCGAGCCCGACGCTGCCAACGGCTTCCTGCTCGACGGCTTCCCCCGCAGCGTGGAGCAGGCCCGCGAACTCGAGGCCATCCTGAAGGACCTCGACACCCAACTCGACGGAGTCCTGTCCTTCGACATCGACGAGGACGTGGTGGTGGAGCGGATGCTCGCCCGCGGCCGCGCCGACGACACCGAGGACGTCATCCGCAACCGGCTCCGGGTCTACCGCGAGGAGACCGCGCCGCTGCTCGACTACTACGCCGATTCGCTCGTCACGGTCGACGCCGTCGGCGAGGTCGACGAGATCAACGCGCGCGCCCTCGCGGCCCTCGGCAAGTAAGGACGCAGGAGCAAGAAGATGGGTTTCGGGCGCAAGCGCAAGGTGGTTCCGTTCCGCACCGCCGGCGAACTCGATGCGATGGCGGCGGCGGGTGCCGTCGTCGGCGCCGCTCTCGTGGCGGTACGGAAGGCGGCGAAGCCGGGCGTGAGCACCCTGGAACTGGACCAGGTGGCGGAGGCGGTCATCCGCGACGCGGGGGCCGTCCCCTCCTTCCTGGGCTACCACGGGTTCACCGGCTCGATCTGTTCGTCGGTGAACGACCGCGTGGTGCACGGCATCCCCTCGGCGACGGAGATCCTCGCCGAGGGCGATCTCGTGTCGATCGACTGCGGCGCGATCCTCGACGGCTGGCACGGCGACTCGGCGTGGACCTTCGGAGTCGGTGAGCTCTCCGCCGCCGACGCCGACCTCAGCGATGCGACGCGGCTGTCGATGGAGGCGGGGATTGCGGCGATGCTGCCGGACAACCGGCTCACCGACGTCTCGCACGCCATCGAGCTGGGTACCCGCGCCGCGGAGTCGGCACACGGCCGGAGCTACGGCATCGTCGACGGCTACGGCGGGCACGCCATCGGCCGCGAGATGCACATGGATCCGTTCCTGCCGAACGAGGGCGCGCCCGGCAAGGGCCCCCGTCTCGTGGTGGGATCGGTGCTCGCCATCGAGCCGATGCTGACCCTCGGCACGTACGAGACCGAGGTGCTCGGCGACAAGTGGACCGTCGTCACGACCGACGGCAGCCGCGCCGCGCACTGGGAGCACACCGTCGCGGTGACCGAGGACGGTCCCCGCATCCTCACCCCGCGCCCGGAGTAGCCACCCGGAGTGGCGGCGGTGGTGGCGGCGAGCGAATGTATCGCTCGCTGCTGTGAAGGAGCTGAACGATACATTCGCTCGGGTCCCGGTTCACGCCTCGAGCAGGAGGGTGACCGGGCCGTCGTTCACCAGGCTCACCTCCATGTGCTCCCCGAAGACGCCGGTCTGCACGTCGGCGCCCAGGCCGCGCAGTGCCGTCGTGAACTCGTCCACCAGTGGCTCGGCCACCGCGCGTGGCGCGGCTGCCGACCACGACGGACGTCGGCTCCTGCGGGTGTCGGCCATGAGCGTGAACTGGCTGACGACGAGGATCGGTGCGGCCAGATCGGACGCCGACTTCTCGTCCTCGAGGATTCGCAGCGTCCACACCTTCCGGGCGAGCGTGGTGGCCTTCGCCGCGTCGTCGTCGTGGGTCACGCCGACGAGCACGAGCAACCCGTGACCGCCGGCCCGGGGCGAGATGCGGGCGACCTCGCGCCCGTCGACCGCGACCGCGGCACCCGTCACCCGCTGAACCAACGCCCGCACGGCTGTCCTCCTCGTATCTCGGCATTTGGCCCTGCTGGGGAAGTTCCCGTAACATAGATCGATGGTGCGCCCTGCGCGCCGGCCCACGGTTGTCCGCAGGCCGGTCACGTCGAGCGTCACGGTAACGGAAACCGATGCAACCACACGCCGAACAACACGGATCGCGGAGGATATGGCCAAGAAAGACGGAGCCATCGAGGTCGAGGGTCGCGTGATCGAGCCGCTGCCCAATGCGATGTTTCGCATTGAGCTCGAGAACGGTCACAAGGTCCTGGCTCACATCAGCGGCAAGATGCGTCAGCACTACATTCGCATCCTGCCCGAGGACCGGGTTGTCGTGGAGCTCTCGCCCTACGACCTGTCGCGTGGGCGCATCGTCTACCGCTACAAGTAAGAGCTTCCCCGGCCGCACGGTCGGGGAGAACCATGTCTGCGGCATGCCTCGTGCTCTGCCGCAGGCGTACACACAGGAGATCAGACGCACCGTGAAGGTTCAGCCGAGCGTCAAGAAGATCTGCGAGAAGTGCAAGGTGATCCGCCGTAACGGACGGGTCATGGTGATCTGCGAGAACCTGCGCCACAAGCAGCGCCAGGGCTAGACCACCCGCTCTTCGAAAGATCGGCTTGGCAACAAGCTACAGAAGACCTTCCAGCACCAGTCGTTCGGTCACGATTCCCGATTCGTCGGGGAGCCGCGCGATACACCCCCGGTTCGGAGGCCGGGGCCCCACTGTGTTTCGGACTACCGGCGTTCCGGCTTCGGCCGGGCCGCGGGACCACACAGTTTCACGACGCAGGGGACGGGCTGGGAGCAGACCTCCGCACACCGAATAGGAATGCCACATGGCACGTCTCGCAGGTGTCGATCTTCCCCGCGAAAAGCGGATGGAGATCGCACTGACCTACATCTACGGCATCGGCCGTACCCGCTCGAAGGAGATCCTCGACGCGACCGGCGTGAGCCCGGATCTGCGCAGCAAGGACCTCTCCGACGAGGATCTCGCCAAGCTGCGCGAGTTCATCGAGGAGACCTACAAGGTCGAGGGTGACCTCCGCCGCGAGGTCCAGGCGGACATCCGTCGCAAGATCGAGATCGGCTGCTACCAGGGCCTGCGACACCGTCGTGGTCTGCCCGTGCGTGGACAGCGCACCAAGACCAACGCCCGCACCCGCAAGGGTCCGAAGCGCACCGTCGCAGGAAAGAAGAAGTAATGCCTCCCAAGTCACGCAGCACCGGTCCGAAGAAGACCCAGAAGGCGCGCCGCAGGGACAAGAAGAACGTCCCGCACGGTGCCGCTCACATCAAGAGCACCTTCAACAACACGATCGTGTCCATCACGGACCCGAACGGCAACGTCATCTCCTGGGCGTCCTCCGGCCACGTCGGCTTCAAGGGTTCGCGCAAGTCGACCCCGTTCGCCGCGCAGCTCGCCGCCGAGAACGCTGCCCGCAAGGCGCAGGAGCACGGTGTCAAGAAGGTCGACGTCTTCGTGAAGGGCCCGGGCTCGGGCCGCGAGACGGCGATCCGCTCCCTCCAGGCCGCGGGCCTCGAGGTCGGCACCATCTCCGACGTCACCCCCCAGCCGCACAACGGCTGCCGTCCGCCCAAGCGGCGTCGCGTCTAACGGGAAAGGAAGGTTTGAATCATGGCTCGCTATACCGGTCCCGTTACCCGTAAGTCGCGTCGTCTGCGTGTCGACCTCGTCGGAGGCGACCAGGCGTTCGAGCGTCGCCCCTACCCGCCCGGCCAGCACGGCCGCGCGCGGATCAAGGAGAGCGAATACCTGCTCCAGCTGCAGGAGAAGCAGAAGGCCCGCTTCTCCTACGGCGTGATGGAGAAGCAGTTCCGTCGTTACTACGAGGAGGCCGCCGGCCGGCCCGGCAAGACCGGTGAGGTCCTGCTGGTCATCCTCGAGTCGCGTCTGGACAACGTCGTCTACCGCGCCGGTCTCGCCCGGACCCGCCGTCAGGCCCGCCAGCTGGTGAGCCACGGCCACTTCCTGGTGAACGGCAAGAAGGTCGACATCCCGAGCTACCGCGTCTCGCAGTACGACATCATCGACGTCCGCGAGAAGTCGCTGGGCACGCTGCCCTTCCAGGTGGCCCGTGAGACCCAGGGTGACCGCCCGATCCCGGGTTGGCTGCAGGTCGTCGGCCCGCGTCTGCGGGTGCTGGTCCACCAGCTCCCCGAGCGCGCGCAGATCGACATCCCGCTGCAGGAACAGCTGATCGTCGAGTACTACTCGAAGTAAGGCGCTACGCGCCGTGGTGTCCTTCCGGTCCTCCCGAGGTCCGGGGGGACACCACACCCCGACCAGGGCGTCATATGGCGGACGCCCACAAGGAGGCACTCCATGCTCATCTCGCAGCGACCCACCCTCAGCGAAGAGGTCATCGCCGACGACCGCTCGAAGTTCGTCATCGAACCCCTCGAGCCCGGCTTCGGATACACCCTCGGCAACTCACTTCGTCGCACCCTGCTGTCCTCGATTCCGGGCGCGGCCGTCACCAGCATTCGCATCGACGGCGTGCTCCACGAGTTCACCACGGTCCCCGGGGTCAAGGAGGATGTCACCGACATCATCCTGAACCTCAAGGGCCTCGTGGTCAGCTCGGAAGAGGACGAGCCGGTCACCATGTACGTCCGCAAGCAGGGCCCCGGCACCGTGACCGCGGGCGACATCGTGCCCCCGGCCGGTGTCACCGTCCACAACCCGGACCTGCACATCGCCACCCTGAACGACAAGGGCAAGCTGGAGATCGAGCTCGTCGTCGAGCGCGGCCGCGGCTACGTCCCCGCCGTTCAGAACAAGGCGTCCGGCGCCGAGATCGGCCGTATCCCGGTCGACTCGATCTATTCGCCGGTGCTCAAGGTGACCTACAAGGTGGAGGCGACCCGCGTCGAGCAGCGCACCGACTTCGATCGGTTGATTCTCGACGTGGAGACCAAGAACTCGATCACCGCGCGGGACGCGCTCGCCTCGGCGGGCAAGACCCTGGTGGAGCTCTTCGGTCTGGCTCGTGAGCTGAACGTCGAAGCAGAAGGCATCGAGATCGGTCCCTCGCCCGCCGAGGCCGACCACATCGCCTCCTTCGGACTCCCCATCGAGGACCTCGACCTCACGGTCCGGTCCTACAACTGCCTCAAGCGCGAGGGTGTGCACACCGTCGGTGAGCTCGTGGCACGCACGGAGTCCGATCTGCTCGACATCCGCAACTTCGGTCAGAAGTCCATCGACGAGGTGAAGGTCAAGCTGCACTCGCTCGGCCTCTCCCTCAAGGACAGCCCCGCGTCCTTCGACCCGAGCACCGTCGCCGGCTACGACGCCGCGACCGGTACCTGGAGCGACACGGACGCCGGTTCCTTCGGCGACGCCGAGGGGAACGAGGACTACGCCGAGACCGAGCAGCTGTAGCAGCTCACGGTCCGTTACTAGGAGATTCATCATGCCCAAGCCCAAGAAGGGTGCCCGCTTCGGCGGGTCGGCCTCGCACCAGAAGGCGCTGCTGGCCAACCTGGCCACCGCGCTCTTCGAGCACGGCCGCATCACCACCACCGAGGCCAAGGCCAAGGCCCTGCGGCCCTACGCCGAGAAGCTCGTCACGCATGCGAAGGCCGGCACGCTGGCCAACCGTCGTGAGGTGCTGAAGGTCATCCGCAACAAGGACGTCGTCCACACGCTGTTCGCGGAGATCGGCCCGTTCTACGAGGACCGCAACGGCGGCTACACCCGCATCGTCAAGACGATGCCGCGCAAGGGTGACAACGCTCCCATGGCGATCATCGAGCTCGTCAAGGAGAAGACGGTCACGTCCGAGGCCGACCGCGCCCGGCGCGTCGCCGCCTCGCAGAGCGCGCCGGCCACCGAGGCTCCGGCCGAGGAGAATGTGGTCGAGGCCGACGCCACCGACGCGCAGGTCGAGAACGCGGACGCCGTCGTCGACGCGATCGAGGACGAGAACGCCACCGCGGCCGACGCCAAGGACGCCGACGAGGCCAAGAAGGACTAGTCCACTTGGTTTCGGCATCCGCTGAAGCGAACGAGCCCGTCGCCCCCCACGGGGGCGGCGGGCCCGTTGCTTTCGAGAACCCTTCGGCCGCCGCAGTGGACACCACCCGGCTGCGGCTCGACATCGCCTACGACGGCACCGACTTCTCCGGCTGGGCGCGTCAGCCCGGACGACGGACGGTGTGCGGGGAGATCGAGGAGAAGCTCGGTGCGATCGTGCGCACGCCGGTGCAGCTCACCGTCGCCGGCCGCACCGACGCCGGGGTGCACGCCTCCGGTCAGGTCGCGCACGTCGACGTCCCCACCACCGCGGTTCCGGACGACCTCGTCCGCCTGGTGCGCCGTCTCGCCCGGTTCCTGCCCCGCGACGTCCGCGTCACCGGCATCGCCGTCGCCCCGCCGCACTTCGACGCCCGCTTCTCGGCGATCCGCCGGCACTACGAGTACCGGCTCACCACCGCCGTCTACGGCGCCGAGCCGCTGCGGGCCCGCGACACCGTCGCCTGGCCCAAGCCGGTGGACATCGACGCCATGCGCGCCGCGTCGCGGTCGCTGCTGGGCCTGCACGACTTCGCGGCGTTCTGCAAGCGGCGCGACGGCGCGACGACGGTGCGCGAACTGCAACGCTTCGACTGGACGCGCACCGGTGACATCCTCACCGCGCACGTGAGTGCGGACGCGTTCTGCTGGTCGATGGTGCGCAGCCTCGTCGGCGCGGCGCTGGCCGTGGGGGAGGGGCGGCGCAGTGTCGAATGGATGACCGCGCTGCTCGGCGAACGGGAGCGTGCCGCGACGGTGGCCGTGGCCCCGGCGCACGGGCTCAGTCTCGTCGGCGTCGACTATCCCGCCGACGACGAACTCGCGGCGCGTAATGCGGCCACCCGCGAGATGCGCGGGCCCATCAGCCCCGGCTGCTGCTGACCCGCGGCCGGGCGGGCCGGTGATATGTTCCGACGAGCACGTCCCCCGGCCGGCCCGGCCGGGGGATCGGCGTGTGAGAGGGAGGCACCCATTGCTCGACATGCCCGCGATCCGGCGACGGGGCGCGACGGTGGCGGTGGCACTGCTCGCCGCGGCGTCGCTGCTGACGGCGCCGGCGGTCGCCCAGCCGGCTGCGGACCCGGCCGGTGCCTACGTCGATCACGTGGAGGAGCGGACCGCCCGCGACTGGGTGTTGCATGTGTACTCGCCGTCCATGGACCGGGTGATCCCGGTCGAGGTGATCCGGCCCGCGGACACCTCCGCGGCGCGGCCGACGTTCTACCTGCTCAACGGCGCCGGTGGGGGTGAGGACGCCGCCAACTGGCGGGACCAGACGGACGTCCGCGAGTTCTTCGACGGCAGGAACGTCAACGTCGTCACTCCCGTGGGCGGCGCCTTCGCCTACTACACGGACTGGATCCGCGACGACCCGAAGCTCGGCCGGCACCGGTGGGCGACGTTCCTGACGTCGGAGTTGCCGCCGGTCGTCGATGCGGTGCTGGGCGCCGACGGCCGCAACGCCGTTGCGGGGATGTCGATGTCGGGCAGCTCGGTGCTGTCCCTCGCCCAGCAGTCGCCGGGGCTGTACGAGGCGGTGGCGTCCTACAGCGGGTGTGCACAGACGAGCAGCGACCCGGGGCGCAGCTACGTGGAGGCCGTCGTCACCCTCGGCGGCGGCGACGTCGAGAACATGTGGGGGCCGATCGGCGGACCGGGGTGGATCGCCAACGATGCGGCCCTGAACGCGGAGAAGCTGCGCGGCACGACGCTGTACATCTCCTCCGGCGGCGGTTTGCCCGGCCCGCACGAGGCGGCGTTGGGCGGGCAGGTCGATCCGGTCGACCTGGCCGTCCTCGGATCCATCGAGGCGGCCACGGCCCAGTGCACCGAGGGCCTGCGGCGCACCTTCGACGAACTCGGGATCGAGGCGACTTTCAGTACGGGCGCGCAGGGCACGCACTCGTGGGGTTACTGGCAGGACGCGCTGCACGAATCCTGGCCGATCCTCGCGGAGGCGATCGGCGCGTAGCGCGGCCCGGCACGAGCGACGGAAACAGCAAGGGGCGAGGTCGGATGACCTCGCCCCTTTCGCTACGCGTCGAGGCGTCTCTCAGATCAGCCAGCTGAGGAAGGAGAGCACGTGGTCGACCAGGGAGCCGAGCGAGCCGAGCAGCATGGGGATTACCTCCGATGTCGATGTACAAATCCTGGACGTACGTCCAACCAGGATCCAAATACAAGATGTCCGCTTTGCCCAGAAAATGTGACACAGGATACCGATGGGAACGGCGAGGGCTCGGAGGTCAGTCCGCGATCATCCGGAGCAGCGCCGCCACCGCGCGGAACGGCAGCGACAGGATTCGCAGGAACAGGACGCCGAGTTCGGCGAGTGTCGCCACCGTCTCCGCGGCGTCGGCCGCCCTCTCCACCCGGTCCGTGGCTCTGCGGCCCCGCCGACGATGTCTGTCCACCGGCGCACGGTAGCAGGTGGTTCGCGAAATCTGACAGGAGGATGTTTCAGATTCCACGGCGTGAGTTATCCGGGCGGTGTCGGGGCGCGCGTGCCGCCGGGGAGGACGGCCGCGCGCCCCGACGCCGCGGTGGGCTCGCGCCCGGCACGGCCGGGAGTTCACCCCGGCGCGGCCGGGAATTCGTACCCCGGCGCGGCCGGGAATTCGTACCGTCAGCCGGCCAGGTGGCGCGCGATGACCAGTCGCTGGATCTGGTTCGTGCCCTCGAAGATCTGGGTGATCTTCGCGTCCCGCATGAAACGCTCGACGGGGAAGTCGCGGGTGTAGCCGTAGCCGCCGAGCACCTGCACCGCGTCGGTGGTCACCTTCATGGCCGCATCGGTGGCGACGAGCTTGGCGACCGACGCCTGCCGCGAGTAGGACAGGCCGGCATCCTTGCGGCGCGCGGCGTCGATGTACGTGGCGCGGGCCGAATCCACCGCGGCGGCCATGTCGGCGAGGACGAACCCGAGTCCCTGGTGGTCGATGATCTTCTTGCCGAACGCCTTTCGCTCCTTGGCGTATGCGGTGGCCTCGTCGAGCGCGGCCTGCGCGAGACCCACCGCGACGGCCGCGATGCCGAGCCGGCCCGAGTCGAGCGCGCTGAACGCGATCGGCAGGCCCTGGCCCTCGGCGCCGATGCGGCGCTCGCCGGGCACGAACGCGTCGTCGTAGTGGGCGGTGGTGGTCGGGATGGCGTGCAGGCCCATCTTCTCCTCGGGCTTGCCGAAGCTCAGACCCTCGGTTCCGGCCGGCACGAGGAAGCAGGAGATGCCCTTCGATCCGGCGTCGGAGGTCCGGGCGAACAGCGTGTAGAAGTCGGCCTTGCCGCCGTTGGTGATCCACGCCTTCGATCCGGAGATCCGGTAACCGCCGTCCACGGCCGTCGCACGGCAGGCCAGAGCCGCGGCATCGGACCCGGCCTGCGGCTCGGAGAGGCTGTAGGCGCCGATCGTGTCGCCGCCGAGCATGTCCGGCAGCCACTTGTTCTTCTGCTCGTCGGTGCCGTGGGTGGCCAGCGCGAAGCACGACAGTCCGTGCACGCTCACGGCGACGGCAACCGCCGCCCAGCGGGCGCCGAGTTCCTCGAGCACCTGCAGGTACACCTCGTACGGCTGATTCCCGCCACCGAACTCCTCCGGGTACGGCAGGCTCAGCAGTCCCGCCGCGCCGAGGGCGGGGAACACGCCCTCTGGGAACGTCTCGTTGCGCTCGTGTTCGACGACCCGCGGCGCGAGAACCTTGTCCGCGACGTCGCGGGTCAGTTCGATGAGGTCGTAGGCCTCGGGGGTGGGCAGCAGGCGCTCGACGGGCACGGTGACTCCTCGCTCGGAAAATGGTACTGAGAACGATACTGCAGTACTATCTGCAGTATGACAAGAGCGGGAACCCGGCGCGGCACGGCGCGGCAGGCGCAACTGTTCGACCAGCTCGTCGCGCTGTTTCTCGCCGAGGGCTTCGCCCGCTTCACGCTCGACGACATCGCCGCCCGCCTGCACTGCTCGAAGTCGACCCTCTACGCCCTCGCCGAGAGCAAGGACCGCCTCGTCCGGGCCGCCACCGTGCACTTCTTCCGCGGCGCGACCGAGCGCGTCGAATCCGAGCTCGACGGCCGCAGCGGCGCCGTCGACCGCATCCGCGGCTACCTCGAGGCCGTCGGCCGGCAACTCGAACCCGCCTCCGCGCAGTTCATGGAGGACATGGCCGCCGCCCCCGCCGCCCGTGAGGTCTACGAGCGCAACACCCGGCTCGCCGCCGAACGCGTCCGCGACCTCATCGCCGCCGGCGTCGCCGCCGGCGAACTGCGCGACGTGCACGCCGCGTTCGTCGCCGACGTCGTCGCCGCCGTCATGGTCCGCATCCAGCAGCGCCACGTCGCCGAGGCCACCGGACTGCCGGACGCCCAGGCCTACCGCGAACTCGCCGCCCTGCTGACCCACGGCCTCACCGCCTGAGCCGCCTACCATCGGCCCATGGACGCCGAAGCCCCGATTCGACTCGAGATCGTCGTCGCCAGCGTGCGGGCCGGGCGGATCGCGCCCGTCGTCGCCGACTGGTTCGCCGCCACCACACGGCAACGCCCCGAGTTCGACGTCGGCGTGCTCGACCTCGCCGACACCCCGCTGCCGCAGGATCTCTCCGGCGGCCCCGAGGCCGAGGCGTTCACCCGGCGGATCGAGGCTGCCGACGCGTTCGCCGTCGTCACCTCCGAGTACAACCACGGTTACCCGGCCGCCCTCAAGACCGCCATCGACACCGTCAAACGCGAATGGCGCACCAAGCCGGTCGGATTTGTCTCGTACGGCGGGCTCTCCGGCGGGTTGCGCGCCGTCGAACAACTCCGGCAGGTCGTCGTCGAGGTGCACATGGTCCCGGTGCGTGAATCGGTCAGCTTCCACCGCGTCAAGCACGCCTTCGCTGCCGACGGCACCACCACCGACGGCGCCGCGATCGACGCCGCGCAGCGCATGTTGAACCAGCTCGCCTGGTGGGCACGGACCGTGCGCGCCGGGCGGGCCGCCCAGCCCTACCCCGGCTGACGGGCCCGGCTCAGCGTGCGGGCGCCGGCTCCGCGGCACGTGGACGGCCGATGTACGCGGCCTCGGCGTCGATGCTCACCAACGACAGCGACAGCCGTCGGCCACCCGCCGCCAGCACCACCCGATCGCCGGCCGCTCCGGGCTGCAGGATCGACACGTCCGGACGCTCGCGCGGCCACCGATCCGGGTGTGCGTGCACGTGGATCGCGGTCGTCCCGGCCGGGACCGTCGCAGGCCGCACGCCGTCGTACACGATCGTGTCGGAGCCCCGATCGTCGCCGGTCAGCCGCAACCGGTCCGGCCCCGCCGCGGCCAGCAGGGGACGCCAGGCCAGGGCGCGATCGGTGCGGATCACCACCCGGGCCCCCGTCGCCACCGCCCGGAACACCACCTGCTGCGCCAGATACAGCTCTCCGGCGACATACACGGTGCGCACCCCCCGGCCGGTCAAGCGGACGGACACGGCCGCACCGGACTCGTCCGCGCCGACCAACTGCCCGCATCCCGTCGCCGGCAGCGCCAGGGCGTCGACGTCGGCGAGGCGCATGGTGCGCAGCGGGATCAGATCCTCGAGCCCGACCGCGGCCGTCGGGATCGACGCCAGCAGCCCGTCCGCTTCGCGGCTCCACAGTCGTCGGGTGCCCGGCATCCGGATCCTCGGCTCGGGTGTGCGGCTCGTGCCACGCACCGACGCTCCCACCCGCACGGCTCCCGGCTCGGCGCCGGGGCGCAGCCGTACCGCGATGGTCGCCGACGACAGTGGCTCCGACCAGACCCGGGTCATGATCGCCCGATCGAGGTGTCCCGGCTCCACCACCGCGGCGCGACTGTAGCCGCCGGGAAGCCGTACTGCACCACGATCCTCCTCGAGCAACGCCGGATCCGCGCACCCGGCGACGGACTCCACCGCTCCGGCGATCTCGCCCGCGTCGAGGATCCTCGCGGTGTGGTGCTGTTCGGCCAACGCGCGCACGACGCGCCGCGCCGCGACGGTCACCGCGCGCGCCGCGCCCTCGGGGCCGCCGCCACGGCGGGCCACCGCGGCCGGGCAGGCGACGGAGTCGAACCGCAACGCGAGCCACACGACGCGGGTCGCGGCCGCGGGCAGCGGCCCGACCAGGCGCTCGTACGCCGCACCGGCGGCGGTCTCGCCGCACACCCGGCTGCCGTGCACGATGACGTCGATCCCGTCGAGCTCGACGTCGTGCGTGGCGAGGCACGCGGCGATGGCGGCCAGCGGAAGTCGGCCGACCGGTTCGGACCGATCTCGTGTCAGCCGGGTGAGCTCGCCGGCCGTCGGTACCAGCTCGACCACCGCCACGACGGCGGTGCCGTCCCAGCACACCCCGACCGGTCGATCGTCGCCCGCCGCGACGTCGACCATTACCGGGCCGGACCGGATCGGACGGTGCCGGAACCGCCACCACAGCCGTCCCCATTCGACGGCGTCGCGTCCGTGGACGGGTACCGCCACCGCCACCGCGGCCAGCACCGCCACGGTCACTGCGGCGGGAAGCGGAGCGCCCGTCGCCGCCGCCGTCGTCGAGCCGATCACCGCCGCGCACTGCGCCCGCACCACCGTCACCACGGAGCGGCGCCGCGGCCGCCGGAAGATCCCATCCTGCACGACGATTCCCCCGTTCCCACCCGAGCGACGGCCCGGTCCCCCCGACGTTCCCGGACGGAACTGTACTGTGTTGCGGCGGAGGGGGCGTCGTACGGGGGAGGATCGATGGGAGCGCAGCCGACCACGCGCTGGCAGGTCAACGGCTACCGGTTTCTGGTGCGCCGCATGGAACATGCACTGGTGCGGCGCGACGTGCGGATGATCCACGACCCGATGCGGTCGCAGTCGCGTGCCCTGGCGGTGGGTGCCGTCCTCGCCTGTGTCGGCCTCGCCGGTTGTGCCGCGCTCGCCCTGCTCCGCCCGCAGGACAGGATCGGTGACGCGGCGATCGTGGTGGGACGCGATTCCGGCGCGATGCTGGTCGCGATCGACGGCGTCTTCCATCCGGTACTCAACCTGGCCTCTGCCCGGTTGGTGCTCGGGCGGCCCGAGGTGCCCGCCGTCGTCGCCGACGTCGAATTCGAAACCCGGCCACGAGGTTCCCTCGTCGGGATCCCCGGTGCGCCGTCCCCGCTGGCACACGCGTCGGCCCCGCTGCCGTGGACGGTGTGCGACACCGTACCTACCGACGGAAGTCGTGCCGTCACAACGGCTGTCGCCGCGGGAGATCCGGCCTACGGCGAGCGCGCGCGGCCGCTCGCCGACGACGAGGCCCTGCTCATGGCGGCCGACGGCAGGCACCATCTGGTCTACCGCGGCTCCCGTGCCGAGGTGGATCTGGCGGACCAGGCGCTCACCCGCGTCCTCGGCATCGACGCCGGCATGGCACGTCCCGTCGGACCGGGCCTGCTCGCCGCGATCCCGGAGGTGCCGCGGCTCGAGGCCCCGCGGATCCCCGGTGCGGGCGGCGAACCCGGCTATCCGATCGGATCGCTGACCGTCGGTTCGGTGGTCCGCGTCGCGGTGCCCGACGGGAAGAGGTTCTACGTCGTGCTGCGCGACGGCGTGCAGGAGGTGTCCGAGGCGACGGCGCAGATCGTCCACTTCACCGACTCGCAGGGCGCCGCGGAGATCCCGGCCGTCGCGCCGGACCTGCTGCGCGACGCTCCGACCGTGCGGGGTCTCGCGGTGGACACCTTTCCTGCCACCGTGCCCACCGTCGTCGATGCCCGCGACCGTCCCGTCGCCTGCCTGACGTGGACGCCGGGGGTCGGTGCGGCCGAACAGTCGCGGTCCGTCGTCGAGGTGTCGGCGGGTTCCGCGCTGCCGCTGCCCGACGGCGCGGTGCCGGTGTCCCTGGCCCAGGCGGACGGTGCCGGGCCCGAGGCCGACAGCGCCTACCTCGCGCCCGGGCGGGGGGCGTTCGTGCAGACCACCTCCGTCGCGCCGGACAGCGCGCGGCGCGGCGCCCTCTTCTACGTGGCCGACACCGGCGTGCGCTACGGGATCGTCGATGCAGAGGCCGCGACCGCCCTGGGACTATCCGAACCGATCCCTGCGCCGTGGCAGATCGTCGGACTGTTCGCGCCGGGTCCTGCGCTCGGGCGGGCGGAGGCGCTCGTCGCCCACGACGGTGTCGCGCCGGATCACGACCCGGCGCCGGTCGGCGCCGGCCGCTGACGGCGGCGCCGGAGCGGCGTGGTCGCCGCCGCCGCCACTCCCAGGACCGCGAGCACCACCGCAGCCACGACGACCGCGACTTCCCTGGGCCGGTGATCCGGTGGAGTCCGCGGTATCGGCGCCGCGACGGCCACCGAGGCCGGCGCCTGCGGACGCTGCTCCGTCGGCGGGGCGGTCACCGCAGCGAACGGGTCGATCACGCCGTGGCCCACCCGCGGATTCCAGCCCTCCGCCGGGGCATGCGCCGTGGCCTCGATCCGCATCGCCACGGCGCGGGCATCGAGGTGCGGAAACCGCGCCCGCACCAGCGCGACGGTCGCGGCCACGAGCGGCGCGGCGAAGCTCGTGCCCGACACCGGCACCGGGCCCTCGGCTCCCCGGTAGGCGTCGACGAGGGCATCCGCGGAGGGATGCAGGGAAACCACCCCGCTGCCGGGCGCGGCGACGTCCACCCACGGACCCGGCAGGCTGTAGCTCGACGGTGATCCGTCCGGCTCGACCGAGCCGACCGTGAGTACGTAGTCGTCGTACCAGGCCGGCGAGGCCACGGTCGTGATCGCGCGCCACGGATCCTCGCCCGGCCGGAGAGGATCGAGCCCCTGCGGGTTCGACGCCCGGCAGCGGTCCTCCACGTTTCCGGCCGCGGCCACGACGACGGCGTCCTTCACCTCGGTCGCGTACCGCACCGCCGCCCCGAGTTCGGGGTCGTCGATGCCCTCCTCGGCCGGCGCGCAGGCGACCTCGGAGATGTTGATGACGGTGGCGCCGAGGTCCGCGGCGCGGCGCACCGCCATCGCCATCGTGCGCACGTTGCCGTAGCCGGGCGACGTGCGCACATCGTGGTCGGCGGGATCCGGCCGTCGCGCCGAGAAGTGGCGGCTGGACTGGCGCACGGTGAGGATCCGCGCATCCGGGGCGCCACCGGCGAACCCCGACCCGGGGACGGGCTGCGCCGCGACGAGCCCCGCCACCAGGGTTCCGTGGGCGTCGCAGTCCTGCGTCCCGTCGCCCGCGGAGACATAGTCGCCGCCCGGTACCAACCCGGGCAGCCGCGCATTCCGGCCCACCCCGGTGTCGATCACCGCCACGAGCTGTCCTGCTCCGCGAGTCAGCGGCCACACGGCCGGAAAGTTCAGCACGCGCTGCGGTTCCGGGATCGAGGCGCTGTCGCCGGCGACGTCGACCGTGGTACACGGCGAACGCTGCCCGGTGTCGTCGACGGGCCCGGGTTCCCCGGGTGGGGGCAGGCGCCCGGCATCGACGGGCGGAGGTTCCGCTGCGGCGAACGGGGCCGTTCCGGAGGACGAGGCCGTCAGCACCAGGGCGACGACGAGGAGGTGCGCGCCGCGGGCCACGTCAGAACCCGCGGACGGCGGCGTAGAGCCCGGTGACCCAGCAGGCCAACGGCACGATCGTCGCGATCACCGCGTACTCGACCACTTCGGCGGCGCGGCGCTGCACCGGCGTGAACACTCGCCGCGGCGCGACCACGCCGAACACCAGCGCTGCGGTCGCGACGGCAAGGGCGAGGGCGAACACGACGACGGGCGGCGCGGACCCGCCGACCGCGGCCGCGACGAGCAGGCCCACCGGCACGGTTGCGCCGCCTGCCACCAGCAGCGTCGCCTGGCGCGCATCGGTGTAGGTGCGGCCGCGCAGCATGATCACCGCCGCAGCGGCGACGGCCAGGGCGGTTCCGGGCCGGCGGAGACCGTCGCCGGACAGCGGCGCCGCCGCACACCACGCGCCCGCGACGGCGAGAACGGCTCCCGCACCGATCAGTCCGGTGAGGTGGTCACGAGTCCGCGCGGCGGCGGCCGCCAGCTCGCTCGGATCGGGCAGTGACCGGTCCCCGCCGTCCGGGGAGTCCGGTTCGTCCCGGCCGCCCTCGGTCTGCGGCGCGGGGGCCCCGGTCCCGGGACCGGGCACCGGCGGCAACGGCAGGTCGGCGAACTTCATGGCGAGGCGGGGTGCGAACGTCACCGTCAACAGCGCCGTGACGACGACCCCGGCGCCGACCGCGGACCCGGAAATCCCTGTCGCGGCGGCGACGAGAAATGCGGCCGCGGCGGTCGCGGCGACGGCGGCGACCGCGGTGAAGGGCACCCTTCCGACGGCGGTCAGCAGCAGGACCAGGGTCGCCACCGCTCCCGACAGGACCGCCCCGAGCATCGGGTGTGCCGGCCCGAAAGAGCCCGGCACCACGAGAACTCCGGTGGCGAAGGCGGCCGGGACCGCGCAGGCGCACAGGATCGTCGCGGTGCGGTGGTCGTGGCGGGTCCGCCCGAGCAGGATCCCGGCGAGCAGGAGCAGGGCGGCGAGCGCGGCGCAGCCGGCGCCGGCGGCCAGCCGGCCGTCCGGGGAGGAAAGGCGGAGCAGGGCCCCCGCCCCGACGACCGTCGCGGACAGGGCGACGCCCGCCGCGACCGTGGCCGCCGCACGCGGCGACCAGCGGCCCGCGCCGGCCTCGTCCGCCGTCGCGACGCTGTGGGTCACGTCGTCGAACAGCGGGGGCGGCGCCGGTGCCGACGCGTGCTCGAGCACCAGCAGGTCCCCGTCCCGGACGCCGTGCTCGTGCAGGCTCAGTGCAGCGGCGAGGCGCGACGATCCGAGACGGGCCAGCGCCCACGTCTCGGGCTCGACCCGCTCGGAGGAGGTGTCGAAGTCGTTGTGGGACCGGTGGGCGGTGATGAGATCGACCACCCCCGGCACGAGCAGCGCGACAGGGACGTCCGCGGGTAACGCGAGGTCGACCTGTGTGTGCCGGGCCAGTACGGTCACGCGGCAGAGTTCGGGCGCGCCGATCCGCCCCGGTTCGGTGTGCGCAGCCGTCATCGTCCATCCCCCCGTCGTCCCCCGACCGTGCTGCGGTCCGAGCCGGGATCGCCCACCCGGATTCGCCCGGACCTCGCGGAGACGATACGACATCGCTTCGCGCAGGCCGTCTTCGAACCCGCCTGCGTGCCGATGTCGCAGGTGTGCGTTACCCTTCGTCGACCGTGGGGGGACGGCCGTCGCGAGGACGGCCGGCACGGTGAGCGGGTCGGGGGTGGGGTGTGAGCACGGTGCGGTTCGTGCGCAGGCCGCGGCGCGAGGTGCCACGCGTGCCGGCGGGCGAGGTGAGAATGCAGGCCCCACCCGAGATTCCGCGTTCGACGCCGGGAAATCTCCTGGCGAAGCTGCTGCCCGTCGTGATGGTCGCCGCGATGATCGGCATGGTGGCGCTGATGTTCGGTTCGGGGATGGCGCGAAGCCCGATGTCGCTCGTCTTCCCGCTCATGATGGTCGTCTCGATGGTGGGCATGCTCGCCGGGGGCGGCCGCGGAGGCGGGGCGAAAGTGGCCGAGGCCGACGAGGACCGCAAGGACTACCTGCGGTATCTCGATCAGCTCCGGCGGGAGGTCCACGACACCGCAGACCGGCAGCGGAGTGCCCTGGAGTGGACGCACCCCGACCCGGCCGTGCTGTGGACGCTCGCGGGAACGGTGCGCATGTGGGAACGCGACGGAGCCGACGCCGACTTCTGCCACGTCCGGGTCGGGCTCAGCGGCCAGCGCCTCGCCACCCGGCTGATCGCCCCCGACACGGGTCCCGTCGAGGACCTCGAACCGGTGGCGGCCGTGTCGCTGCGCCGGTTCGTGCGCGCGCACTCGGTCGTACCGGCCCTGCCGACCGCGGTGTCCTTGCGGGGGTTCGCGGCGGTGTCGTTCGGCGGCGACCGCCCCGCGGCCCGGGATCTGGTGCGGGCCATGCTGCTGCAACTGTGCACCTTCCACAGCACGGACGTGCTGCGGATCGCCGTGGTGTGCGGTCCGGACACCGCCCCGGAGTGGGAGTGGGTCAAGTGGCTGCCGCACGCCCAGAACCACGAGATCGCCGACGGTGCGGGCAGCGCCCGCACCGTGTTCGGCTCGGTCCGGGATCTCGAGACCGCGTTCGCCGACCGTCTGACGGGCCGCGGCCGGTTCGTCCGCAACACCCCACCGATCGACGGTGTGCCCCAACTCGTGATCGTGATCGACGGTGGCGTCCCGGGCTCCGGGTCGGGGATCCTCGACGACGGGTTCGACTCCGTCACGATCCTGGACCTGTCCGCGTCGATGCCCCGACTGTCGGCCACCCGCGGGCTCGAACTCGTCGTCGGTGACGGCCGATTGGGTGCGCGCGCCGGCGAACGCGTGGAGACCTTCGCGGTCCCGGACCGAACGAGCGTCGCGCAGGCGCAGACGGCGGCGCGGCGCCTGGCACCGTACCGCGCCGCCCAGCGGGTCGCCGAGTCCGGCAACGGGGAGAATCGTTCGGCGCCGTGGGAGGACCTGCTCGGCCTCGGTGACGTCGCACAGTTCGAGCCGGGGCGGGCGTGGTCGCCGCGGCGGGGACGCGACCGGCTGCGCGTGCCGATCGGAATCGGAACCGACGGTGCCCCGGTCGAACTGGATCTGAAGGAGGCTGCCGAGGGCGGGATGGGTCCGCACGGACTGTGCATCGGCGCCACCGGGTCCGGGAAGTCCGAACTGCTGCGGACCCTGGTGCTCGGTCTGATCGCGACACATCCTCCCGATGCACTGAATCTCGTCCTCGTGGACTTCAAGGGCGGCGCAACCTTCCTCGGGCTCGAATCGGCCGCGCACGTCGCGGCGGTGATCACGAACCTCGCCGACGAACTGGCGATGGTCGACCGGATGAAGGACGCTCTCGAGGGCGAGATGAACCGCAGGCAGGAACTGCTGCGCGCGGCAGGGAACTTCGCGAATGTGGGCGACTACGAGCGCGCCCGGGCCGGCGGTGCCGCGCTGGCACCGTTGCCGGCACTGTTCGTCGTCGTGGACGAGTTCTCCGAGTTGCTGACGCAGCAACCGGAATTCGCGGAGCTGTTCGCCGCGATCGGGCGGCTGGGGCGATCCCTGCACATGCATCTGCTGCTGGCCAGCCAGCGGATCGACGAGGGCCGGCTGCGTGGACTCGACAGCCATCTCTCCTACCGGATCGGCTTGAAGACCTTCTCGGCCAACGAGTCCCGAAGTGTTCTCGGCGTCCCCGACGCCTATCATCTGCCGCCGTCGCCGGGCGCCGGATACCTCAAGTGCGACTCGGCGGAGATCGTGCGGTTCGCGGCCGCATACGTGTCGGGTCCCTACGAGCCCCGCCGCTCGGGCCGGTCGGTGATCGGGCCGGGCACGTCGACCTCCCGACCGCGGCTGTTCACCACGGCCGAGGTGCCCCTCGCGCCCCTCGAACCGGTTCCCGGGCCGGCCGAGCCCGGCGAGGATCCGGTCCCGACGGAGGACAGCCGCTCCGTGCTCGATGTCCTGATCGACCGGGTGCGGGGCCACGGCACCCCCGCGCACGAGGTCTGGCTGCCGCCCCTCGATGCGGCGCCGAGCCTGGACCGACTGGTCCCGCGGTCTCTGCTGACCGGCGACGTGCTGTCGCGGAGCACCCTGCGCACGCCGATCGGCATCGTGGACCGCCCGTTCGAGCAACGGCGGGATCCGCTGCTCGTGGACCTAGCCGGCTCGGCGGGCAACGTGGTCGTCGTCGGAGGGCCGCGTTCCGGCAAGTCGACGATGCTCCGCAGCCTCGTCCTGTCGATGGCGATGACGCACACCCCCGAGCAGGTCCAGTTCTACTGCCTGGACTTCGGCGGGGGATCCCTCGCCGGGCTCGCGGGCCTTCCGCACGTCGGGTCGGTCGCCAACCGGCTCGACGCCGACCGGGTGCGCCGGACGATCGCCGAACTGACCGCCCTACTGCGGCGCCGGGAGGGTCGTTTCGGCGAGCTGGGCCTGGAGTCGATGGCCGAACTGCGCCGCCGCCGGGACGGCGCCGGTCCGGCCGCGGACGTGGATGCCTTCGGCGACGTGTTCCTCGTGATCGACGGCTGGCCCAGCATCCGGCAGGATTTCGAGGCGCTGGAGCCGCAGGTCGGCGTGCTGGCCGCGCAGGGGCTGTCCTTCGGTCTCCACGTGGTGCTCACCGCGCCGCGGTGGGGCGACGTGCGGCCGGCGATGCGGGACCATCTCGGGACCCGCCTCGAGTTGCGCCTCGGCGACCCCGCCGATTCCGAGTACGGCCGCAAGAAGGCGGCGGCGGTGCCCGAGGGCCGCCCGGGCCGGGGCATCGACCGCCACGGGCTACACGTGCTGTCGGCGCTGCCGCGTGTGGACGGCAGCTCGGAGGTCGTCGACCTCGCGGCGGGACTGGCCGACGCCGTGGCCGCCGTCGCCGCGGCCGCACCGGGCCGCCCCGCCCCGCCCGTGCGCATGCTTCCCGATCGCGTCGATCGGGCCGACGTGCTCGCGGCGCTCGCGGACCGATCGGCTGCCGGCGGCGCGCCCGGGGAGCGGCGGTTGTTCGTGCCCGTCGGCATCGACGAAGCCGAACTGGCCCCCGTGGGGATCGACTTCTCCGAGCAGCCTCACCTGCTCGTCTTCGGCGACTCGGGCTGCGGCAAGACGACCGTGCTGCGCGGTATCTGCCGCAGCCTCATGGAGTCCCATACCGGCGCACGGGCCCGCATCATCGTCGGGGACTATCGGCGCACCCTGCTCGGCGTCGTCGAGGGTGAGCATCTCGGCGGATACGCGCCGTCCGCGGTGACGTTGTCGGCGATGGCCCGTGACCTCGCGGCCGTGTTCGAGCGGCGGATGCCGGGTCCCGAGGTCACCCAGCAGCAACTGCGTGAGCGCTCCTGGTGGTCGGGACCCGAGGTGTTCGTCGTCGTCGACGACTACGACCTCGTCTCCGCCGCGAGCCAGTCACCGCTGACGCCCCTGCTGGAGTACCTGCCCCAGGCCAAGGACGTCGGGCTGCATCTCGTCCTGGCGCGCCGCTCCGGTGGGGCCGGGCGGGCGCTCTTCGAGCCGGTCATCGCGCGGCTGCGGGAATTGTCGGCGGCCGGCCTCGTGATGAGCGGCAACCGAGAGGAGGGAGCGCTCGTGGGCACCGCGCGTCCGCGTCCGATGCCGCCCGGACGGGGCATCCTCGTGCAGCGCGACGGGGAAGCGCTGGTGCAGACGGCGTGGCTGCCGCCGCAATGAACGACGTCCACACGCTGCACCTGCAGGTCGTCCCGGGGCGGGTGTACGCGCGGCGGTCCGATCGGACCGTGACGATTCCCGCATCGGCTCCCGGCCGTGCCCCCACGGACGACGATGCGCCGCTGGCGGCCCTCCTCGGGTACGTCGCGGCGACGGCAGGCGCGCCGCCCGGCCTCGACACGGTGGTGGTGGTGCATCCCACCGAGTGGGGCGAACGTCGGCGGGAGGAGTTGCACACGGCCGCCCGGCAGGTCGCGCGAAACGCCGTCCTCCTGACCGCTGCGGTGGCCGCGCGCCGCGCCGCGCCTGTGGGCGACGGCGAGCGATGTGCGGTCGCGGAGGTCGACGGCGCCGGCGTGACGATGGCGGTGCTGAGCGCCCCCGACGGCGGCGACGTCGACCGCATCGCGCGGGATCCCGACCTCGACGAGGGACTGCTCGACTCGCCGGCCGGAGCCGAGCGGCTGGACAGGCTGATGCGAAACGTGTGCGGTTCCGTCGATCCGGATGTCGTCCTCGTGACGGGGATACCGGGCGAGCCGCCCGGGATGCCGCTGTGCGAGCGTATCGCCGAGCGGCTCGGCCGCGGTATCCGGGTGATTCCGGTCGCCGCGTCCGAGGTGCTGGCCGCGGTGCCGGACCCGCGAGCCGTCCCGCCGGGGGACGCGGAGCCGCTCCCGCAGTGGCTGCACACGATGCCGGCCTCCCGGCCGACCCGGCCCGTGCGCCGGATCCGTTGGGGCGTAGCGGCCGTCGTGGCTGTCGCGGCCGCGACGGCCGTCGCGGCCGGCTGGGTGTGGACTGCAGGACATGCCGCGGAGCTGCACGTGGGGGGCGTGGAGGATCCCGTCGCCGGCGACTCGGCCGGGGAGTCCTCGGCCACGAGACAGCCCACCCCGCGCCCCCCTTCGGTTCGTCACGAACTCGGGCCCGTCCGGCTGGAACTGCCGGGGGACTGGAGGGTCCGCGACCCTGCGCACACCGATGCCGGGCGCGTGGAACTTGTTCCCGGCGGCGGGAGGGATCGACGAATAGTGCTGGTGCACAGTCGCCTTCGTGAGGATCTCGACTTGGCCGGCGTGGGGGAGGTGCTGGCCCGGCGCGTGGACGAACGGTCCCCGGTGATCCGCGACCTCGACCCCGATACCACCTTCGCGGACCGCCCGGTGATCGCCTACGTGGAGGCGCCGGACGAATTCTCGCTCGTGCGTTGGTTCGTCGTGGTGGAGTCCGGCGTTCAGGTCGCGGTCGGATGCCAATTCCTCGTCGACGAATGGGCGGGAATCAAGAACGAATGCGAGCAGGCCGTCCATACCGTGACGGTGGAGTAGCGGATCGCCCGGTTCGCGGAGGAGGGGAACCCGACGGACGGGCACTGCGTCCAATCGGATGTAGGCGCGAACCGGCTCCGGCCACGGTGGGCCGGAGGGATACGGAACGCGGGACGACGGAGGAGACAGGCGTGACGCAACCAGGACAGGGCAGTTCGAATCGGGTGGCGACCGACGTCGCGACCATGGAGACGGCGGCGCGGCAGATCGAGGACTCCCACGGAGAACTCGAGCAACTGCTCGGTGCGCTGCGCACCACCGTGTCGTCGTCGCCGGACGTATGGCAGGGCCGGTCGGGAATGGCGTTCACCGACGTGATGTCGCGATGGGACCGCGGCGCCCTCCAGCTCAACGAGGCGCTGGCCGCGATCGTCGCAGGCATCCGTACCAACGGCCGGGCGTACGAGGACACCGTCCAGGCCCAGGCTCAGTCGCTGAACGTCCTCGGCGACAGCCTCCACGGCACCTACTGACGCCGTTGCGGGCGGGCCGGTGCGGAACCGCGCATCGACCCGGCCACACGACACGACTCGAGGAGAACGATCGAATGAGTGGACCCGATGTGATCCGGCAGGACTTCGGTGGCATCGACGACCTGCACACCCGCGTGGTCGGACTGCAGCGCGGCATGAACGACACGCTCGACCGGATCAGGTCACAGGTGGAGCCGCTGGTGCAGACCTGGGACGGGCAGGCCCGGTCCGAGTACCACGTCACCCAGCAGAAGTGGGATCGGGCGTCCGCCGACCTGAATCTGCTGCTCGATCAGATCGCCGTCGCCGTGGCGCGGGGCAACGACGAGATGCGCAGCGTCGAATCCGAGCTGGCACGGAGGTGGCAGGCCTGAGACGACCCGAGTAGCGAGCGACGTCCCGGTGGTGGAGAGGCCGCCGGGACGCCGCGCTGTTTTGACCGTGCCCACATCTCCCCGGTATCGTGTCCCGTTGGCGTGTCGTACGTCGTCGTTGCCTGGTGCGCGGCGAACGTCGCTTCTCGGGTCCCAACTGGCCGCCGGGAGTGACCATCGGCGGCGCGCGGGCCAGCAGCGAAAACGATAGACGAGGAAGATCTGTGTCTACGTACACACCGAAGGCCGGCGACGTGACCCACCAGTGGCACGTCATCGACGCCACCGACGTGGTGCTCGGCCGCCTCGCGGTGCAGGCGGCGAACCTGCTCCGCGGCAAGCACAAGCCCACTTTTGCCCCCCACGTGGACGGTGGCGACTTCGTCGTCATCATCAACGCGGACAAGGTTGCCATCTCCGGCAACAAGAAGCAGGACAAGCTCCTGTACAACCACTCCGGCTACCCGGGCGGCCTCCGGTCCCGCACCGTCGGTGAGGTTCTGGAGAAGAACCCGGACCGTCTGGTGGAGAAGGCCGTCACTGGCATGCTCCCGAAGAACAAGCTCGGTCGCGCGATCGCGAAGAAGCTGAAGGTCTACGCGGGCCCGAACCACCCGCACACCGCGCAGCAGCCGGTGCCGTTCGAAATCAAGCAGGTGGCGCAGTGACCGAGAACGTGAACGAGAACTACAGCGACGAGTACACCGACACCGAGAACGTCGAGGTCGCCGCGGACGAGTACGTGGCCGAGGAGGCCGCTCCGGCTCCCGCGCCGATCGTGTTCGACCGCCCGGTGCAGACCGTCGGCCGCCGCAAGGAGGCCGTCGTCCGCGTCCGCCTCGTGCCCGGCACCGGCAACTTCGTGCTCAACGGCCGCACCATCGAGGACTACTTCCCGAACAAGGTGCACCAGCAGCTCGTCAAGTCGCCGCTGGTCACGGTCGAGCGCACCGAGCAGTTCGACGTGCATGCCCGCCTGCACGGCGGCGGCCCGTCGGGTCAGGCCGGCGCCCTGCGCCTGGCCATCGCCCGCGCGCTGATCGAGGTCACCGCCGAGGATCGCCCCGCGCTCAAGCGCGCCGGCTTCCTCACGCGTGACCCGCGTGCCACCGAGCGCAAGAAGTACGGCCTGAAGAAGGCCCGTAAGGCACCTCAGTACTCCAAGCGCTGATGTGCCGCCGACGCTGACCTCGTCAGCCTCGGCACCTGTTCGACCACGAGAGCAGGCGCCGGTAGAGAATTCGCTACCGGACGCCTGCTCTCGTGCATTGACGTACTTTTTGCGACAGCAGGCGGCGCCGCGGACGGCGGAGACCGCATTTCTCGACGTGGAGGACTTTGCTCGATGGGTCGGATGTTCGGCACCGATGGTGTGCGAGGCTTGGCGAACGGCGAGCTCACGGTCGAACTGGCGGTACGGCTCGCCGGGGCGGCCGCGACCGTGCTGGCGGGCGGTGCCGGTGGCCGGCGCCCCGTCGCGGTGGTGGGCCGCGACCCCCGTGCGAGCGGGGAGATGCTCGAGGCCGCCGTGACCGCGGGCCTGACCGCGGCCGGCGTCGACGTGTTGTCCGTCGGGGTGCTGCCCACCCCGGCTGTCGCGTTCCTGACCGGCGCCTACGATGCCGACCTCGGCGTGATGATCTCCGCGTCGCACAACCCCATGCCGGACAACGGCATCAAGATCTTTGCGGCCGGCGGTCACAAGCTCGACGACGCCGTCGAGGACCGTATCGAGGCCATGCTGCACGGTGAGGGCGGGGTCGCCCGCCCCACCGGTGCGGGCATCGGCCGGGTGCGCACCGCCGCCGACGCGGCCGACCGCTACCTCGCCCACCTGGCAACGGCGGTGCGCACGCCGCTGACGGGACTGACGGTCGTGGTGGACTGCGCCAACGGCGCCGCGTCGCGCGTCGGGCCGGCCGCATACGCCGCAGCCGGGGCCACGGTCGTCGCGCTGCACGCCGACCCGGACGGGCTCAACATCAACGACGGCTGCGGTTCGACGCATCTCGACGGCCTCCGCGCCGCGGTCGTCGAGCACGGCGCCGACCTCGGTCTCGCGCACGACGGCGACGCCGACCGGTGCCTCGCGGTCGATGCGACGGGCACCGTGGTGGACGGCGACGCGATCATGGCTGTCCTCGCCCTCGGTATGCGCGAGGCCGGCGAGCTGCATGCCGACACGCTCGTCGCCACCGTGATGAGCAACCTCGGCCTGCACCTGGCGATGCGCGAGGCCGGGATCACGGTCGTGACCGCCGGCGTCGGCGACCGTTACGTGCTCGAGGAGCTGCGCCGCGGCTCGTTCAGCCTCGGCGGCGAACAGTCCGGCCACATCGTGCTGCCGGCCCTGGGAACAACGGGCGACGGGGTGCTCACCGGCCTGCGCCTCATGGAACGGATGGTCGCGACGGCGTCGCCCCTCGCAGAGCTCGCCGCGGTCATGCGCACCCTGCCCCAGGTGCTGGTGAACGTGCCCGTGTCGGACAAGGCCGCGGTGGCCAAGGCTCCCGTCGTCGCGGACGCCGTTGCCGCCGTGGAGCGGGAACTGGGGGAGACCGGGCGGGTGCTGCTGCGTCCCTCGGGCACGGAGCAACTGGTCCGGGTGATGGTCGAGGCCGCCGACGACGCGGTGGCCCGTGCTCTCGCCGATCGTCTTGCGGGAGCGGTCGCCTCCGTCTGACGTCCTCCATCCGACGGCTCTGCCCCCCGGGGAACCGATCCGCCTCCCGCTGCGTCGAACCCACCGGGGACGAGGGAGGGGGCGGCGTGGTGCGTGAC
>NZ_JAALEH010000190.1:0-2451 GCF_011058195.1 Rhodococcus sp. 14C212
TCCTCACCCAGGACGGCTACACCCCGGTCCCGGGCGCTACGCGGTTCCCCAACGCGAAAGCGGTCCTCGACTCCCTCATTCCCGAGAACGGCGCAACGACACGACCAATTTGATTCTTTACGCTTCCTGAAGACCACGTATCCCTGCTCGGCGAGCCACGCACCCCAGAACGCGTCTTCGCTGCGGCCACCGACCATCCCACCCCCGCCGTGCACCGTGACCACGGCCGGTCGTCGCTCCGGCCGCGCGGGGTCGCCGTCGTCCGGTGGGCGCCGGACGTCGAGCTCGAGTTCCTGCCCCTCGGGTCGGGCGTAGGTGACGGTCTCGGGCGCAGCGGGGGAGGGGTAGGAGAAGTATTCCGCGAGCGAGAGCGGGACACCCTCGTGCGCGGCGGTCCGCCATCCCTGCGCCACGGGCACGAGGCAGAGCGCGATGGTCACCACCGCGAGCACCGCCGCCACGAGCGAGGTCCGGCGCAACCCGGCTCGGTGCGCGAGCACGGTCAGGGCGAGGCCGAGCACGGCGCAGGCGGCGAGCAGCAGGCTGTACCCGTCGACGACCATGGCGAGCAGGTGCAGGCCCAGGTTCGGCCAGAGCAGGCCCAGGTTCGGGGTGGGCAGCACGCTCAGCAGCGCCAGCACCAGCCCGACCACCGCTCCGCCGAGCACGAGTGCGGCCAGCACGCCGCGCAGCACCCGACGGCCGGTCAAGCGGCGCTCGGTCGTCCTCGCCGCCCGGCGTGTCGTGGAGTCGCTCGTCGGGTCCTCCACGGCAGCTCCTGTGTCCCCCTCCTCGTGCACCTCGGCGCGGCACCGGTGTGTCCGAGGGAGCATCCCCTGGTGATTCTGCCCGGCAGTAGCGTCCCCGGGTGGGGCACTGCGCGGATTCCACACCGCCGAGAGTCGGGGCCGGGTGCGCGAAGCCGGCACAGCCCCGATTTCCCGAACCCGGGGGCGAGGAGACCGAGGAGCGATGTCTCGCCTCTCGCGGTCAGGGTGCCGTTTCGGCCGGGCTGTTCCCGAGCGACGAGCGCGTCCGGGCCGTCCGGCCGCCCAGGGCCCGGTGTGAAGCGAGCAGGCCTCAGAGCGTGTACATGAGGTGCGAGGTGCTCGCGACCGTCGTTCTCGCCGAGGAGTTCGCGGCTCGAGGTGACGGCGTCTCGAGCGGCTCGAAACGACGGACCCGGCGTGTGCCGGTCGGGACCGTAACCCGCCAGATCCAGGTCGTCCCTCACCTGAAGCATCCGGGTCTCGCGCCGGGGTTCAGAACTCGGCATCATACGGAAATGAAGAATTTTCCGAACCCGTACGCCGTGTACTGCGGGACAAAGCTCGCCCAGTCAGGCGCTGGTGTGGTAGACGGTGCGGCGGGCTCCGACCCCCTCGCGCACGCCGCCGGAAGTGTGGTCGAGGGTCGGCGGCGGCGCCCCCGCGGCGATGACGGCGGCCTCGACCTGCCGCGGGGCCGGGTGTATGCGCCGGGACGGCTGCAGGGGGTGTCCCTATGGTTTCGTCAAGCGGCGGCAGCAGTGGGGGCGCGATAGAAGATCTTGTGCTTGAGCATGGCGTAGAGGACGTCGCAGCGACGCCGTGCCAGGCAGATCGACGCGGCGAGCGGTGGGACGACCAGCCGCAACCCCCCGACCGTGTCCCCGAACCGTCTCCGTGGCATCAGTTGCAGAACTTTACGACGGTGATATCCGACCGCGAGACGATGACCGGTGCCGGTCCTCGGACATGCGGGGATGTCGACCACGAAGCGGACTCTGCAAGCTCCCAGCACGCGCTCGATCAGGTCGGCGCGGTGCGGTGCCCCCTCTGTCAGGGGGACAACCTCACCCGGGCAATCGCGTGCCGCTGGTGCCGACCGGCCGGCGGGGCCCCGGGGTGGTTTGCCCGCAACACCGGCCGGGGAAATCGGGGGCGAGGTTGTCCATTCGGCCACCTCGGGGGACGCGATGCGTTGGGGCAGAACACGCGCCACGAACACGACGCACCGGCGCGGGCACTATTCGCCGGACCGGGCACAGTGGTACGACGAGAATTCCCACCGGTGGTATCCGGTCACCACCGAACACGAGAGCCTCGAGATCGAGCTCGAGAGGTGGCTGCGCATGCGCACCAGTGCACGCGTCGACAGGGCTGACGCCCGGAGACTGGCAGCAGTCGCCCGCCAGGACTTCCGGCTCTTGTGAGGTCTGGGCTCCGGGGTTGTACTGGAGTTCGGCGACGGTGACTGCGCGATCGGCGGGGAGATAGCGGTGGGGTATGCCGTCGGGGTACGGGAGCTGCCCAGGCAGTATGCGGTGACCCGGGCGGTCCACGGTGTCAAGACATCCCACGGGGCTAACTTGTCAAGCAGCGTGGTCCTGGCGCGCGGCGGCGGAGGCATGCCACGCGGTCTGCTCGTCGTAGAGGGCGTGGTCGCGCAGGCACCCATGGAGAATGCCGA
>NZ_JAALEH010000191.1:0-2392 GCF_011058195.1 Rhodococcus sp. 14C212
TGATGAGGCTCATCGAAAGTGCTCAACTGTGCCCGGTGGAAGTGCCCACCCGTGAGCAGGGTTCACTGTAGCGGTTGCCGGGTGCCGGTGGTGGCCTGCCGGAGCTTTTCGGCTCGGGCGTGGTGATCGCGCAGACGGTAGGAATCGCCGTCCAGATTCAGGACGACGGAGCGGTGCAGAAGCCGGTCGAGCATCGCGGCGGCGACGGTGGTGTCGCCGAGGACCTCACCCCATTCGCCGACACCGCGGTTGGTGGTGATGACGATCGAGGTCTTCAGATACCGTTGCGCCACAACCTGAAACAACGCGGATGCGGCCTCGCCGGGCAACGGGAGGTAGCCGAGTTCGTCGATCACCAGCAGGGTCGGTCCGGCGTAGAACCGCATCGTCGTCGCCCACCGGCCCTCGATCGCGGCGCGGTGGCAGCGGGCTGCGAGGTCGGCGGCGGTGGTGAAGTAGGTGCGGTAGCCGGCGTGCGCGGCGGCCCGGGCGAGCCCGACCGACAGGTGGGTCTTGCCGACTCCGGGTGGGCCGATGAGCAGGACGTTCGTCGCGGTTTCGAGGAACCGGCAGGTGCCCAGCTCGGCGATCAGCGCCCGGTCGAGTCCGGGCGCGGCGTCGAAGTCGAAGTCCTCGAGCGAGGCCGGGGTGGGCAGGCACGCGAACCGCAGCCGTCCGGCCAGGCGCCTGGCTTCGGTGGCGTCGACCTCGATCGAGAGCAGCTGTTCGAGGGTGGCGGTCATCGACAGGCCCTGTTTCTGCGCCCGGTCGAGGACCGACGGCAGGGCTTCGGCGGCGTCGTGCAGCTTGAGCGTCGCCAGGTGTCCGCGCAGGCGCTGGTAGAGGCTCGTGGCCTGCGGGGTGGTGGCGATGGTGGTGTCGGAGGCGGGCGTGGTGGTCATGCGAGGGTGTTCCTTCCACGGGCAGCGCGCTCGTAGGCGGCCAGGTCGGTGACCGTCGACCGCGGTGCGGTCGACGGTGAGTGATGGTCGGTGCTGTTGTCGCGCAATGCTTCTGCCGCAGCGAGGGCGTCGGGTCCGGGCGGGATACGTTCCTTGCGGCGGTGCGGCCGGCCACCGGCCGCGGCACCGGCCATCGCGGCTTGTTCGAGGGCGTGGACGTGGCCGTGATCGCGGACCACGACCCCGGCTCCGTCCGGAGCCAGGCGGTGCCGGGCGACGGTGATCTGCGAGGCGGTGACGATGTCGATCACCTCGCTGCCGAGTCTGCGGGTGATGCTCACCTGCGCGGCGGCCAACTCCGGGGGCACCGAGTAGCGGTTGCCGCGGTAGGGCACCAATGCCTGCCGCGAGACGGTCCGCGGCTCGCGCAGCACCACCGGATACGGGCTCGCCGGCACCGGCGTCAACGGTTCGCGGGCGGCGACGGTCAGCACCGAGGCCTTACCGTCGGCGGTGGCGCGCATCCGGGAATCGGCCCGCAGACTGCAGAACCTGTCCACGCTCGCCTGGGCCTGCTCGACCGTGGCGTCATCGGGAAGAGTTCGCCACCACCGTTGCGCCGCAGTGTGATTGGCCTTCTCGACCACCCCTTTGCGGTTCCCGGACCGCGGTGGGCAGATCGCGACCGCCACGCCGTAGTGCTTGGCGACGCCGGCGAACGTGGCGGTGACCTTCCCGCTGTCGGGGTGACAGACCGTCGCCATCCGATCGAACCGCCAGGTGCGGGTCAGGCCGCCGAGCTTGCGGCAGACGCGGTCGAGGCCGTCGATCAGGTGCGGCTGGGTCATCGCCGGGGCGAGCACCCCGCGCCAGCGGCCCGAATGCGCCAACGAGCCGACCAGCAGATACGCGGTCTTGCCCCAGCCCCAGGAGGTGGGTGGGTCCGGCAGCTCGACCCAGTCCCACTGGGTTTCCTCACCCGGCGGATGCTCGATCACCGCGTTCGGGCGCTCCGTTGCGCCCGCGCAGGAGTGACAGACGGGCCTCAGGTTGCGGGTGCGGATCTGGCGGGTCAGCGTCTGATACGACGCCGCGTAGCCGAGGTCCTCGAGTTCGTCGCACAAGGTCCGCGCCCACAGGTGCGGATCCTCGCGCAGCCGGGCCGTGACGTAGTCGACGAACGGCTCGAACGGGTCCTCACCGGACCGTTTGCGCACGCCCGGCGTGGTGACGCCATTGATGTAGTTGCGGACCGTCCGGCGGTTCCTGCCGGTGTGCCGGGCGATCGCCGAGATCGTCCAGCCTCGCTTGTGCAGTGCGTGTATCTCCACATCGTCCTCCCATGTCAACATGAGAAAGCGGGTCTCCTTCGAGGTGCTGGTGCGTGGTCAGAGACCACCAGCATCGAAGGAGACCCGCCCTCATCGGCGGAGCCACACGGGTGAGCACTTACGGTGAGCAGGACTGAGCATTTTCAATGAGCGCCATCA
>NZ_JAALEH010000192.1:0-2273 GCF_011058195.1 Rhodococcus sp. 14C212
CCACCCCGTCCCCGGGGACCACCTGATCCGCCCGGTGCCATCATGGGTCTCGGTACGTACCTGGCCGCGCCGGTGGTGTTGCCGGTCCGGGCCGCACGGCGGGGGCTGCGGGCCGGGGCCTGGCTCGGCACGACGCTGCTCGATGCGACCGTCGGCGGAGCGGCGTCCGTGGCCGGGGTCGGGGTCGGTCTGGCCACCGCGCCGCTGCGGGGCGGCGCGGTCTCCGCCGGGGACATGGCCCGGGAGTTCCTCGGCGGTGCACCGTCGCGCCGGTTCTGGCGCGGCGACGACCGGGTGTGGATGCAGGTACGCGGACTCGATTCCCCCGACGGCCCCCGGGTCGCGACCGTCGTGCTCGAGGCCGTGCGCGGCGTGCCCGGGGTGACCGGCGCGGAACTGAACTACGCGCTCTCGCGCGTCGTCGTCACCACCGGCGACGATCCGCCCCCGCTCGACCGGCTCTGCGAGACGGTGTGCAGCGCCGAGGACTCCGTGCGCGAGCCGGAGCATGAACGGCCCCTGGATCTGCCCGGGGACGACGTGGTGCTCGCCGGGCGGATCGCCGCGTTGGTGACCACCACGGTGGGCCTGGGCGTGGCGGTGGCCGCGACGGCGCTGCAGCTGCCGCGGCTGCCCGCAGCCGTGGCAGCGGCCGTGATCTCCGTCGACTATCAGCCGCGGATCCGCCGGCTCGTCGAGCATCGGATCGGCCCGGAGGCCACCGACGTGGTCCTGTCGATCACCGGCGCGGCCGCCTCGACGCTGACCCATACCCCGGCCTCGCTCGCGGTGAGCGTGCTGCTCCGGGCCACGTTGACTGCCGAGACCTGGTCGGCGCGGCAGGCCTGGCACCGCACCGAGCCGACCCTGGCCCAGCACGCGGCGGACGGCCATCCGCCCGAGCATCCGCACCGTCCGCGACCGCGGCCGGTCGGGCCGGTCGAGCGCCACGCCGACCGGTCGGCGCTGGCTGCTCCGACCGCGGCCGCGGTGGCGGGGGCGGCCACCGGGGACGTCGGCGTCGCCGGCGCCGCGGTGATCGTCGCCGCGCCCGCCGCCACGCGGACCGCGCGCGAATCGTTCGCCGCCGCCTTCGGCCGCGGCCTGGTCGACCGGCACGGGGTGCTGCCGTTGCGGCCCGAGGCGCTGCGACGCCTGGATCGGGTCGACGCCGTGGTGATCGACCCGCAGGTCCTCGTGGCGGCCACCCCCGATGCGGCGGTGCTCGACTACCTCCGTCGCGCCGGGATCCGCACGGTCTCGGTGCGGCACCCCGGGCTCGGGTCCAGGCACGCGATGGTCGACGAACTGCACCCGTCCGCGGAATTCGCCGACGACGCCCTGCACGAGGCGGTGCAGCAGTGGCAGGGCCGGGGTGCGACCGTGGCGTTGATCGCCACGCACGCACCGCACGCCCTGGCGGCCGCCGATGTGGGTATCGGAGTGGTCGCCGAGCAGGCGCCGCCCTGGTATGCCGATCTGCTGGTCGACGACCCGGCGATAGCCTGGCGGATCCTGTGCGCCGTCCCGGCGGCCCGCACCGCCAGTCGCCGCGGCGTCGAACTGTCCGCGGGCAGTTCGTTTCTCGGCGCGGTGCTGATGGTCTCGAGCGTGCCCTTCCAGGGCACCGAGTCGGTGATCGGCGGCGCCGCGGCCGGTCTGTGGATCGGGCACCGTCTGGCCCGCCGGACCCTCGACGATCCGCTGACGGACTTCGAACCCGGCCACCCCCGCGCCGACGACGCCCGCCGCCTTCTCCGCGACCGGGCCCGTCGGGCCGAGCGTTTCGCGCTCGCCCTGCCCGGCGTCGGACGCGTGCCCATCCCGACCCCCGAGCAGACCGCGTATCTGGCCGTGCTGGCTGCCCTCGTCGCGGTGCAGATCCTCGACTGGCCGGTGGCCCTGGCCATCGCCGCCGGCTACGTCGTCGCCACCGCCGGTCGCCGCACCGCCCCTGCCGACGTCCGAGCGATCACCGTGGGCTCGGAGGCACACCCGTCGACCTGGCCGCCGATTCCGCGGTGAGGCAGCGACACCCCCGGCCGCCGACCGATCGAACTCGAACGGTGGGTGGACGCTGGTAGAACGCGATGCCACCGGGCATCCGCGGCACACGTCCCCGCGGCTCACTCCGGAGTGATGCGACCGGCCACAACCCTCGGCGAACACCGCGCGAACCCGAGATGAACCCTGCAGGCGCACAAGAGATTCCCGTGCACAGGGACGCGCCCGGCAAAAGCGACGAATCCGGCCCTACCCGCACGGCGCCCGCC
>NZ_JAALEH010000193.1:0-2240 GCF_011058195.1 Rhodococcus sp. 14C212
GGTCGGGGGTGTGGCATGCGGCGGGGGAAGTGGTCCGCGCCCCATCCGGTCCGCCGCTGTGACGGAGGCGTCGTCGGCCGCCGAGCGTGCTCGTACCCTGTTCGTTATGCAGACGCAGTTCCTCCGCCCCGCATCCGACTCCTCTCCGAGCCGAATCGACCACCCGGCGTTCCGGCAGAAGGTCGTGTCGGCGGAGGAAGCCGTCCGCTGGATCCAGCCGGGCCACACCGTCGCCATCAGCGGTTTCGCCAGTGCCGGCACGCCGAAGGCGATCACCCCGGCGCTCGCGGAGCGCATCGGGGCCGCGCGCGCCGCCGGCACCGACTTCACGGTCAACCTCCTCACGGGCGCGTCGGTCTCCGCCGAGACCGAGCGGATGCTGTCGGAGGTGGCCGGCATCTCCCTGCGGATGCCGTACCAGGCCGAGCCCACCGCCCGCCGCAACATCAACAACGGCCGCATGGACTACGTGGACATCCACCTGTCCCACGTCGCCCAGCAGGTCTGGGAGGGCTACTACGGGCACGTCGACGTCGCGGTCGTCGAGGTCTCCGGCGTCACCGAGACCGGTGAACTGATCCCGTCCGCGTCGATCGGCAACAACAAGACCTGGCTCGACGTCGCCGAGAAGGTGATCCTCGAGGTCAACTCGTGGATTCCGGCCGCGATGACGGGTATCCACGACGTGTACTACGGCACCGCGCTGCCGCCGCACCGCAAGCCGATCATGCTCACGGACGTCGAGGACCGCATCGGCCAGAGCACGTTCCGTATCGACCCGGACAAGGTCGTCGCCGTCGTCGAGACCCACGCCCGCGACAGCGCCAGCCCGCTGACCCCGCCGGACGCGGTGAGCCAGGCGATCGCCGCGCACGTGCTGGACTTCTTCGAGCACGAGATCTCCCGTGGCCGCCTGCCCGCGGACACGCTCCTGCCGCTGCAGTCCGGCATCGGCAACGTGGCCAACGCCGTCCTCCAGGGTCTCGATGCCGGCCCTCACAAGGGTCTGACCTGCTACTCCGAGGTCATCCAGGACGGCATGCTGCACCTGATCAAGCACGGCACGGTCCGCTTCGCGTCCGCCACGTCGCTGGCGCTGAGCGAGGCCGGAATCGACGAGCTGGTGTCGAACATCGACTTCTACCGCGAGCACATCGTGCTGCGCCCCCAGGAGATCAGCAACCACCCCGAGATCGTGCGCCGCCTCGGCATCATCGCGATGAACGGCATGCTCGAGGCCGACATCTACGGCAACGTCAATTCCACCCACGTCATGGGCACCAAGATCATGAACGGGATCGGCGGATCCGGCGACTTTGCCCGCAACGGCTACCTGTCGATGTTCCTGAGCCCGTCCACCGCGAAGGGCGGCAGCATCTCGTCGATCGTGCCGATGGTGCCGCACGTGGACCACACCGAGCACGACGTGCAGGTCCTTGTCACCGAGCAGGGACTAGCGGACCTGCGCGGGTTGTCGCCGCGGCGCCGCTCCCGGGTCGTCGTCGACAACTGCGCCCATCCGGACTACCGGGACATGCTGCACGACTACGTCGACCGGGCCGAGGCCGTGCCCGACGCCGGACACACCCCGCACCTGCTCGGCGAGTCCCTGTCCTTCCACCAGCGTTTCCTGGAGTCGGGATCCATGCTGGCACAGTAGGTTCCGAGGGGCCGACGGCCGGCGCCGTCAGCCGCCGGCGACCGGCGCGGGGTCGATCGGCTGTTGCGGGAGCGACCGCGTGACTGCCGCCGATATCGTCTGCAGCGGAGTCGGACCCGAGCCGTTCGGCACTGTCAGCGCCACGTACACGGGGCGGTCCACGACGAACCACGTGCTCGCATCGATGCCCTCCGCGGCGCCGGACACCTCGAACCACTGGACACCGTCGACCACCTGCAGCGCCGCCGCCTGATCGAACTCGGCCGGCCGCTCGAGCCCGCACCGCAGCACCACCGGCTCACCCTCGACGGGCTGCCAAGCCGCGGCCCCCACCGGGGCCGGGTCGGCCAGCTCCGCGCGGCGGAGGTCGCCGACCTCCTCGGGCAGCGCACCCAGCAGCGCCGCGCACTCCGGGGACTCGGCCTGCGGCGCCACCACCGGACCCAGCGCCACGGGCGCCAGCTCCGGTGTGCGGTTCGCCAGGACCGCCGCCACCACGATGCCGATCAGCAACGCCACCGGCAGCGCGACGGCCGTGGCGATCAGCGCGGGACTGCGGTGGTGTTCGGCGTCGCCGGCG
>NZ_JAALEH010000194.1:0-2185 GCF_011058195.1 Rhodococcus sp. 14C212
GTTCGTTCAGGTGCGGCAGCAGCACGTCGAACCTGCAGGTCAACTGGCCGCGCACCTGCGCGTCGATACCCATAACACATCATCGACTGCTGCAATACGAAAGCACAAGTTATTTCGTTACGCTCCCGTGGCGGTCGGCTGCGTTGCTCATCTCGGTAACTTCTCACACGGGCCGCCGGGACAGTCGGGTTTCGCTCCGGCCGCACCTCGAACCGGGACGGCATCACGGCCCGGCGCGGGAATCCGGAGCGGATACTCCGAACTCTAGGCGCCGGACCGTGGTACCGATAGTGACTTTCGTCCGGGTTGTGAGGCCGTCAGGCGACCGAGCCGGCGGCTTCCGTCCGTCGTCCGAGCCGCTGCAGGGGGCAGTGTGCGCTGCGACTGCAGGCGAAGGTGGTGCCGGCGGCGATGAGGGTGAGTACCGCCGCGGCGATGCCGACGAGGGGGTGGATCTCCTGGGCGAGGATGACCGAGGACATGATCAGGACGAACCAGCCGAAGCCCTTGCGCAGCGCTTCCGGGTCGACCATGCCGGTCAGGCGTCCGCCGATGAGGCTGCCGACGACGGCGGCGCCGGTGACCATTGCCGCCAGGCGCCAGTCGATCTGGACCGTGGACAGGTAGCCGCCGAGGCCGGCGAACGACTTCATGGCGATCACGATCAGGGAGGTGCCGACGGCGACGGGCATGGGCAGCCCGCCGAGCAGGGCCAGGGCGGGCACGACCAGGAAGCCGCCGCCGGCACCGACGAGGCCGGTGACCAGGCCGACGATCACGCCGTCGAGCAGGATCTTGCCGACCGGTATGGAGTGGGTGCCGTCCGGGCCCGGGGTCTTGTTCTTGCGGCCGCGGAGCATGGCGATGGCGGTGGCGATCATCATCGCGGCGAAGGCGAGCAGCAGGATGCTGCCGGGGATGAAGCGCGAGAGCAGGCCGCCGGCGTAGGCGCCGACCATGCCGGCCAGGCCGAACAGGATGCCGGTGCGCCACTGGACGCGGCCTGCCCGCGCGTGGGAGATCGCGCCGACCGCGCTGGTGACACCGACGACGAGCAGCGAGGTAGCGATGGCTTCCTTGGCATCCATGCCCGCGACGTACGCCAGCAACGGGACGGTGAGGATCGAACCTCCGCCGCCGAGCAATCCGAGGGTGACGCCGACGAGGACCGCCAGCGCAACGGTCAGCGCGATCATGATCAGTTCCTTTCGGCCGTAGCGGTCTTCGAATCGACCAGCTGGGCGACGATGGTCTGCGGATCACACGAGGCGCCGCGGTTGTAGGGCAGCTTGGAGAGCACCATGCCCATCGCGCAGGTGTTGGAGAGCGCGGCGAAGCTGAGACCGCCGCCGACACCTGCGGCGAGCCACTTGAGCTTGGGTACCGCGATGCTGCCGAGGACGGAGGTCAGCACGATGGAGCCGGCGACGAGGCGGACCTGGCGTTCGAGGTCCCAGCGCTCGGTGCCGCGGTTGACGGAGAAGCCCTTGGCTTCCCAGCCCATCATGCCGCCCTCGAGGATGTGCACGTTGAACAGTCCGGCAGTGCGGAGAGTCTCCTCGGCCTGGGTGGCGCGCTGGCCCGACCGGCACACGAGGACGACGTTCTCGTCGAGGTGGGCGAGGAACTCGTCGCGGTGCTCGCGCAGCAGGTCCAGGGGGACGTTGTAGGCGCCGGGGATGTGCACGGACTCGAACTCGCCGGGTGTGCGGACGTCCACGACGCGGACGTTCTTGCCGGAGTCGAGGAGCTCGCGCAGGGCGGTGGGATCGAGGGTGGCGGGACTCGGCTCGGTCATGGGGGCCTTTCGGATCGGTGGTCGTGATCGCGGGGTGTGCGATCGGTCTTCGCGCATAAACCCCGGGGGGTATGGCCGTTGCAATGATAAGCATACGGGAGGGGGTATATGCAAGGCGCGGCGCCGTGGCCGAGGCGACGGAGCGGCACGCATCGCCCATATACCCCTGGGGGTACTTGACATACCCTGGGGGGTATGTGTCAGGATGGGTTCAACGCAGAACGCCACCGGTCTTCGTGGCCGAGGAGAGGGAGAACCGAATGATTCTCGAGCAGTACTACATCGAGTGCCTGTCGCACGCGTCGTACCTGATCGGTGACGAGAGCACCGGCCGGGCGGTGGTGGTCGATCCGCGCCGCGATGTCACCGAGTACCTCGACGACGCCG
>NZ_JAALEH010000195.1:0-2162 GCF_011058195.1 Rhodococcus sp. 14C212
GGGAGCGTAACGAAATAACTTGTGCTTTCGTATTGCAGCAGTCGATGATGTGTTATGGGTATCGACGCGCAGGTGCGCGGCCAGTTGACCTGCAGGTTCGACGTGCTGCTGCCGCACCTGAACGAACGGCAGAAACGGTTGGCATTGGCGACCGAGGCTCGGTTGCTCGGGCACGGCGGGGTTCATGCGGTAGCGGAGGCGGCCAAGGTCAGCGCGACGACGGTGCGCACCGGGATAGCCGAACTCGAGGCCGGACAGGATCCGTTGCCGGTGGGTCGTTCCCGCCGGGCCGGAGGAGGCCGAAAACGGGCCGGCGAGCACGACCGGGGCCTGGTGGCGGCGTTGCTGGCGTTGGTGGAGCCGGACGAACGCGGAGATCCGATGTCACCGTTGCGGTGGACCACCAAGTCGCTGCGACACCTGGCCGAGGAGCTGACCAGGCAGGGGCATCCGGTGTCCGCGCCCACGGTGGGAAGGCTGTTGAAGGAGAACGGGTTCAGTCTGCAGGGTACGGCCAAGAGCCTCGAGGGCGCCCAGCACCCGGACCGGGACGCGCAGTTCCGCTACATCAACGAACAGGTCGAGGCCCATCAAGAGGCCGACGAACCGGTGGTCAGCGTCGACACGAAGAAGAAGGAGCAACTCGGGCTGCTACCCGCGGCCGGACGCGAGTGGCGCCCCCAGGGCGAACCGGTGCGGGTGGAGGACCACAGCTTCTTCACCGCGGGCCCGGACGTGCCGGTGGCGGTGCCCTACGGCATCTACGACCTGAACGCGGACAGCGGCTGGGTGAACGTCGGGGTCGACCACGACACCTCCGCGTTCGCGGTCGCCTCGATCCGGCGCTGGTGGCAGGCCCGCGGAGCGCGGGACTACCCGAACGCGACGAGGCTGCTGATCACCGCCGATGCCGGAGGATCCAACGGCTACCGGTACCGGTTGTGGAAGGCGGAACTGGCGGCGCTGGCGGCCGAGACGGGCCTGACGATCACGGTCTGCCACTTCCCGCCGGGCACCTCGAAGTGGAACAAGATCGAGCACCGGTTGTTCTCCCAGATCACCATGAACTGGCGGGGTCGACCGTTGACCAGCCACGAGGTCGTGGTGGCCACCATCGCCTCCACCCGCACCCGGACCGGATTGCAGGTGCACGCCGAACTGGACACCGGCACCTACCCCCTGGGCATCGCCGTAACCCGAGAACAATTGCAGGCGTTGCCGATCCAGACCCACGCCCGGCACGGGGCATGGAACTACACCATCTCTCCCAGCGGCGGTTCGGCCTCACCGATGCGCACCGAGGACCGCGACCGCGCCCGGGCCGCCGCACTCGAGTTACTGGCCGATGCGCGACTGACCGGGATGAGCCGCCGTGCGTTGACCGCGCTGACCGCCGACCTCGCCCCGGCGCAAGACGCCCAGGCCGCGCAGCGCTGCTTCGAACAACGCGGCGGGCCCCGTCGCCGGGCCCCCGGCGCGGGCAGCCGCGGCCTGCTCTCGCCCGCGGACCGGGTGCTGGTCACTGTTGTCTACCTGCGCCAGCTCTGCTCCCAGAACGTCCTGTCCGACCTGCTGGGCATCAACGCCAACTCGATCGGGCAGGCGATCGCCGAAACCCGCCAGCTCCTTGGTGAACACGGCCACGTGATCCCTGCGGCCGCACTGCGATTCCGCACCGCGGCCGCGCTACGGGACTTCGTCGCGAGCAGCCGGCCCCCGCCGGCCCGCTCCCAGGTCCCGGGCCTGCTTTCCGATCCGGCACTGACCGGCATGCCCCGCACCGAGCTGATCGCACTGACCGAACGAGTCCGGCACGTGCTCGAAGCCCGCAACGAGCGGCACCGTCACCGACGACGTGGCGGAGAACGCCTTCCGGGCGCCCGTGGAGGCGTCTTCACCCAGAAGATCACTCACGACGAACGCGTCCTGGCCACCGTGCTCTACCGGCGCACCCTGTGCACCCAGGACACTCTCGCGGAACTGTTCCACGTCAGCCGCCGCACCATCGGTGACGTCGTCCGCGAAGTCGGTCCCATCCTCACCCAGGACGGCTACACCCCGGTCCCGGGCGCTACGCGGTTCCCCAACGCGAAAGCGGTCCTCGACTCCCTCATTCCCGAGAACGGCGCAACGACACGACCAATTTGATTCTTTACGCTTCC
>NZ_JAALEH010000196.1:0-2143 GCF_011058195.1 Rhodococcus sp. 14C212
GCCCCAGCTCACCGCGGTGTTCGGTTGCACGCTCACCGGTGCGGCGGGGTCGACCGCGGTGACGGTGAGCAGTTCCGTGGTCCAGGCGATCCCGAACGTGCGGGACAGGGTGCGCGTGGTGGGGGCCGTGCTCGTGCCCGGCCCGAGGTCGCGGGGCAGCAGCGACACCGCGTCGCCGACGGTGAGGACCTTGCCCAGCAGTGCCTGGCGCAGCGTGACGTCGTCGATCGTGTGGGTGGCGAGTGCCGATCCGGTGACCGCGACCGTGCGGGCGCCGTGGACGACGACCGGGCCGACGAGGACGGTGGCGTCCTCACGCAGCCCCACGTTGGAGAGTGTCACGTCGTCGAGCAGGATCGTGCCGGTCGGCGTGCCGGCGGGGGCGAGGCCGGCGACGGCCGCGGTGCGGCGCCCCCCGATCAGCGCGATCGCATCCCATTCGCGCAGGCCCAACGCGGCGAGCACCTCAGGGTGCACGCGGACGACGCCGCGGCGGGCATCGGCCGCCGAGGTGTTGAGGCGGACGGTCAACGCGAGTTCGGGGCTGCTCACCCCGCCGAGCCTAGAGCGTCGTCAGCGTCCGCGGGGGCGGCGCAGACCGAGTCGCGCCGCGGACTGCCGCGGCTGCGGGACACGCCGGATCGCGACCCGGCGTGGCCTCAGGGCGCGGTGCTCGGCGCGCAGGGCGCGCCGCTCGGACGGCTTGATGTTCCACGTCTCCGGCCGCGCCGCCACCCAGCGCTTGGAACGGACCGCGAACGGGATGTGCGCCAGGTACAGCCCGACGAGTACGAGCATGAGCACGTACGGGTAGGTGACCAGCGCGGCCGCCGCGACCGCCACGAGTACCAGGAGGATCACCGCGTAGCGGGGCGGCACGGACACCGACTTCATCGCCAGGGTCGGAATCTGGCTGACGACGAGGGCGGCGGTGAGCAGCGTCCAGACGGCCACGACGGGGTAGGAGTCCCACCAGCCCTCGCCCCACTGGATGTGCGCGGCGACCGGCGCCAGAGCGACGAGGGCGCCGGCGGGGGACGGCACGCCGACGAAGTACTCGCGGGCGTACGCGGGCACCGTGTCGTCCTCGAGCAGGGTGTTGAACCGGGCGAGGCGCAGGACGATGCTGACCGCGTACAGCAGGGAGATGATCCAGCCGAACGGGCTCCCGTCCAGCAGCGTCACATACAGCACGAGGGCCGGGGCCACGCCGAACGCCACCGCGTCGGACAGTGAGTCCAGCTCGGCGCCGATCTTGGTGGTGGCGTCCAGCAGGCGGGCGATGCGCCCGTCGAGGGAGTCCAGCACCGCTGCCGCGCCGATCATGCCGAGGGCGGTGCCCAACTGGCCGTCGAGGGCGAACTTCACCGCGGACAGGCCGGCGGAGAGCGCGAGGATCGTGATGACACTCGGCAACAGCCGCACGGCCTGCGGGCGACCGCGGCGCTTGCGTTCCGGGGCCGCCGGGGAGGCTGCGGACGGGCTCACGGCAGCTGGGCGATGACGGTCTCGGCGCCGATCGTCTTCTGCCCGCGCTCGACGAGGAGGGTGCTGCCCGGGGGCAGGTAGGTGTCCACCCGGGAACCGAAGCGGATCAGGCCGTAGGTGTCGCCGATCGGCAGCGTGTCGCCCACCCGCGCGTCGCACACGATGCGGCGGGCGAGCAGCCCGGCGATCTGGACGACGGCCACGTCGGCGCCGTCGCGGGTTTCGAGCAGCATGCTGTTGCGCTCGTTGACCTCGCTGGCATCGGCGAGGTCGGCCGAGAGGAACTGCCCGGGGCGGTGCACGACCTTGGCGACGGTGCCGCCGACGGGGCTGCGCTGGACGTGCACGTCGAGCACGGACAGGAAGATGCTCACCCGCGGCCGCGGCTCGGTGCCCATCTCGAGTTCGGCGGGCGGCACCGCGGTGTCGACGAGGGCGACCTCGCCGTCCGCCGGGGCCACGACGACGCCGACCCGGTTGGGCGGCACCCGGTGGGGGTGGCGGAAGAACCCTGCGGTGGCGGCGGCCGAGACGAGGCCGGCGCGACGGACCCACTTGCGGTTGCGGCCGAGCGCCGCGACGGCGAGGGGGGCGGCGACGAAGGGGATGCCTGCCGGGTGGAGCGGTGGAATCGTCTTGCGGACCAGTTCGAGAA
>NZ_JAALEH010000197.1:0-1701 GCF_011058195.1 Rhodococcus sp. 14C212
CCCCACCGCCACCCTCGGCCGCGGCGTCGGTGATCCGGGAACGGAATCGCGGACCGGCCCCGGCCCCCGGGGTGGGGACCTGACCGGGGAGTTGCGCCGGCTCGCGCAACGACGTCTGCCGGTAGCGCTGGTGTGGAGCCGGGGCGACCGCCTGGTCCCGTGGGCGAGCGTCGAATCGCTCGGTGCCTGCCTGGGGGGACCGCCGGTGTTCACCGTCGCGGGCGGGCACGGGTGGCCGATCGCCGACCCGGAGTGTTTCGGGCACACGGTGCGCACCGCCTTGGACCGGCTCCCCACCGAGGTGGCGTCGTGAGCGCCGGTCTCGCCCGTCGCGGGTGCGAGACCACGCGATTCGGCCAGCTGGTCATCTGGAGGTGCCGGGGCTGTGCCGTGTTGCTGGCACCGTTGACGGTGGTGTGTTCCTCGTGCGGCGCCGGCACTCTCGAACCGATCACCTCGGCCGGGGTGGGGGTGATCGTCTCGTGCCGGGTCGTCGATCGGACCCCCGACCCGGTGTGCGGCGCGCCCTGCCCGTCGGTCATCGCCATCGTCGCACTCGACGAGGGCCCGTGGGTCTATTCGTGGATCGACGGCGACGTTCCGGTGCCTTCCGAGCGGCCGGTGCGGGTGCGGTTCCGGTCCACGCAGCCAGGCGAGCGATTCCCGGTCTTCGTACCCCGCGACTCCGAGTGACCTCCGCTCCTGTCTTAACCTGAAAAACATTGCTGAAATACAGTATTGGGAGTTGACATGAAGGGGTCGACTCCTCGCCGAAGCTTGTGTCGTTGCCGTCCCTGTTTCGTGACGTAGGGCTCGATCTGGGTCGGACAGCGCCTCGTCATCGACCGCTGGTGGGCAGCAATTTCCCTCCGGCACGACACGATGCACGCGTCCGGAAGGGGCAGCCGTCTCGGGCGTGATGCCGACGAGAGGCCGACAGCCGGGGTGGGCGTCCCGTCGGCGACGTGTTCTCGGTGACGCCGCCAGGCTCGTACCGACTGCGCCGCCGTCCCGGCATCGCCTCGATGGCATCCGCGCCGTCCGAGGCGCCGTACACCGCATTGAAGGGCGCGACGAAGAGCTCTGCACCACGTGGACGGCTGCCACCCTCGTCGAGGATGCCGGCAGGCCCCGGGCGGTGCCCGGTGGTCTCGGCCGTGACCGGACACGGTATCGGCATCGGCCGGGTTACGCGGAACCGACGATCGGGACGGAAATCGCGACCGGTGTCGAACACGTACACGCAATGACGAAGAAATTGGCGTCCAAACGGGGCAGAGAAGTCTAGTATCGGCGGGCGGCGTAGAACTGCATCGAGTCCAGTGGTGCCTGTTTCACCGGTTGTCCGGTGGTGGGGGCGTGGAGGACCGTGCCGTTCCCGGCGTAGAGCCCGACATGCTGCGCTCTGTTGAACAGGACGAGATCGCCGGGCTGCAGGTGTGCTTGGTCCACGGGCATTCCTCCGTTGAGCTGGTCGTAGGTGGTGCGCGGCACGACGACGCCGACCTGCTGGTACGCCCACTGGACCAGACCCGAGCAATCGAACGCATCCGGCCCCGCCGCACCCCAGACATACGGTGAGCCGATCTTCGACTCGGCCACGGCGAGCGCCTGCGCACCGCGGGTCGACGGCGACGGCGACGGCGACGGCGACGGCGACGGCGATGGCGGAAGTGCGGGTGCCGTGTCGGGGAGGGGCGC
>NZ_JAALEH010000198.1:0-1699 GCF_011058195.1 Rhodococcus sp. 14C212
GGTTAGGGGATCGGGACGGATAGGGGGATCGCCCCCCGCGCCGGGGCCGAAGGTCTCGAATCGGGCTAACGACATCGTGTCCGATTACGACATCCAACGCGACACGGCGGATCCGTCCGCCCCGACCAGGGGAGCGAAACGACATGGCAACAGGACTCGGAGTCACGATCGGTTCGGCGGACTCGGTGGCGGCCACCGCGTTCGATCGCGCCGACACGTACCGCCCGGTCGTCCTGTCCCGCGCCAGCGAGCTGCACCTTCCCGTCGACGACGCGCCGCACCTCGGTCGTCGTCCGGCCGCGCCGGGTTCGCTGGTGTTCACCGACTTCGTGAGCCGGGTCGGGGATCCGGTCGGGGTGCTCGCCGACAACGGGGCGTCGTACTCCGGGGAGGATCTCACCGCCACGGCGATCGGCTGCCTGGTGCACGAGGCGTCGCGCGACCTGCCGGAGGCGCCCACGATCACGGTGGCGCATCCGGCACCGTGGGCCGGCTACACCGTGGATGCGCTGCGCGATGCGCTGTCGCGGGCCGGCCTGCCCGACGTGACGCTGATGCCCGAACCCGTCGCCGCGGTGCGCTGGCTCGACGCCGCCCAGGGCCCCCTCGGCGACGGCGTGGTCGTCGTCTACGACCTCGGCGCCCGCACTCTCGACGTCTCGGTGTTGCGCACCGGCGCCGAGCCGGTGATCCTCGGCCGCCCGATCGGCAGCGAGGACGTGTGCGGCGGTCACCTCGACCACCTGGTCACCACCCACCTGCTGGACACCGTGCGCGACGACGTCCCCGACTTCGATCCCTTCGCCGCCCCCATGACGGCGGCGCTGGCCGAACTGCGTGCCCGCGCGACGGCCGCGAAGGAACAGCTGTCGACCGACACCGAGACGGTCGTCGCGATCGACCTGCCGGGGGTGCGGCGGGACGTGCGTCTCGTCCGCGACGAGTTCGAGGAACTCGCCCGCAGCCCGCTGCAGGCGTCGATCGCGCTGGTGCACGAGGCGCTGCGCGGCGCCGGGGTCGAGCCGTCCGACGTGGGGCGGGTGCTCCTCACCGGTGGCGGCGGCGCGATTCCCCTGGTCGCCGAGCTGATCTCGGCGGAGCTGGGCATTCCGGTGGTCGCCGGCCCGCGCCCCGCCCAGACCCCGGCCCTCGGGGCGGCCCAGCCGCCCACGGTGAGCTCTGCGGCGGCCCAGCCGCCCACGGTGGGCTCTGCGGCGGCCCAGCCGCCCACGGTGAGCTCTGCGGCCGCGGCGACCGTCACGCCGCCGGCGGACGACGATGTGCCCACCACCGCGCTGCCCCTGACGACCCTGCACGACCGGCCGACCGAGACGGTCTCGCCGGCTCGCCCAGTGATCGTCCCGGTCCCGCCCCCGGCCGGCGCTGCGGCGGCTCCGGCGCCTTCCCGTTCGCGGCGCTATGCGCTCGCCGGGGCTGCGGCCGCTGCGCTCGTCGTGCTCGGCGCGGGTGGCCTCGCGATGGGCACGCTCGGCACCTCCGACGCCTCGGAGACCGGTGCGGGCGTCTCCACTTCCGAGACCGTCCCGGGCGCGACCCCGGCCTCGGCCGGGGGCACGGCGACGACCGCGACCACCGGGGCCGGCACGAGCGGCACCACCCCGGGCGCGGCACCGGGCACCCGGGCCGCGGCCACGGCGGCGACACCCGGGGCGCCGGGCACCGCCGCCCCCGCCGGGAC
>NZ_JAALEH010000199.1:0-1681 GCF_011058195.1 Rhodococcus sp. 14C212
TTGTTACACCTTCCGAATTGACGTTCTCGAAGCCATGCCGAGTTACAGATACTCGCGCTGTTCCAGATTCCCCATTTCGCCGGTGGCAGGGGTCCTACATGTGCCGCCCTGCACGCGTGAGGAGACGGATGATTGCCGCCGAGGAGCAGGTGCCCAGTGGGTCAGCGATCCCGCTCCGGCCTCGGCCGCACACACCGCCGAAGATGCTGCAGTGGCTGGGACAAATCGTGTAAGCGCCCCTAATCACGCCGCAGCGAATTCACACCTCATCGATGTAACGGCGCACTAGGTCAGCACCGAAATCAAGATGAGAAGCCGGCGCCATCTCAGCTCCTGCCGCTCCTCCGAGTAGGCACCGACCTCCCCACCTACCGCCCGAACTCTTCAAGAAGACGGCAAATCATGTTCGGCACACAACATGCACTCACCACGACTGCGGTGAGCACCCCCACTCCATCCGATCGAGGTGGACGTAGCCATGTCTAGCTCCCCACCCGCCGGCTGGTATCCGGACCCCGAACGCCCCACCGAGCGACAACGCTACTGGGACGGACAACAGTGGACCTCCGCCCACGCCCCCTATGCAGGCGTCGGCAAATCGGGCGCAACCCGGTCCACCCAAGCCTCTTCCCGACCTCTACGAGGCCGGAACCCGCACACTCGCCTGGGCGGGCTCGTCGCAGTCGGCACGATCACGCTCGGCTTGCTGTTCATACTCGGCGGTCTTACGGAACAGCTATGGGCCTGGATATTGTTTGGTCTTCTCGCCGCCGTCACCGGCATCCTCTATATCCGTGAGGACCGCACCCGTCCAGCACGTTATAAGTGGGCAGCCTGGTCCCTCATTCCAGCGTTTGTCCTGGCAATTGTCACCACTCCCGCCACCGGACCCGACCCCGAGACATCAGCAGACCAAACACGCGCCCCGGCCACCTCTACCGCCTCGCCGATATCGCCGTCATCGGCGCCCACCACGTCTGAGACGCCGCTCGCTGCACCCGCGCTCTTTCCCCAAGTCGACAGCCAGGCAGCTACCCAGTCCCTGACCACCCTTGCCAGCATTCCTATTCGGACCGAGTTGCCCGAGACGGAATACGATCCGTCGCGCTTCGGCGAGCCCTGGTCCGACGATGTCACCGTCGACGGCGGCCACAACGGCTGCGACACCCGAAACGACATCCTGCGCCGCGACCTGTCCGCAGTCACGATTCAACCTGGATCCCGCGGCTGCGCGGTCCTCAGCGGCACGCTCAACGACCCATACGCCGGCACCTCGGTCACCGCCACCGGCGACACGCTGGAGGACGTTGTCATCGACCATGTCGTCCCGCTGCCCGATGCCTGGCAGAAAGGTGCGCAGGCACTCGACGCCGCAACCTTACAGAACCTCGCCAACGACCCTCGCAACCTTCAGGCCACCGCCAGCAGCATCAGCGTGCAGAAAGCCAACCGGGACTCCGCGGGCTGGCTGCCGCCGCACGACCAATACCGCTGCACCTACGTTGCCCGGCAGGTCGAGGTGAAAGCCGCCTATCACCTGTGGATGTCGCCACCCGAACACCAGGCGATCGAGCAACTGTTGATCGGTTGTGGCGGCGTCGCCCCCACCACTCCGGCGGTGTCGGAACCCCCAGCGCCCCAACCGCAACCGACCGTCGAGCAGCACGCACCAGTAATACCG